>CAZTNR010000001.1:0-60080 GCA_964614955.1 uncultured Oscillospiraceae bacterium
AAATTTGATCCGCAGTAAACAAAGAAAAGGATTTTTGTGACGAAAAACTGCGTGAAAAAACTGTGGTCAAAAAATTGCAAGTTTCTAAAAGTGGGGAGAAAATACCTGAATAGTAACAAAAATGACCTAAAGTGAAGAATAAATCTCTACTTTAGGTCATTTTTGTGGTCGAGGTGACAGGACTCGAAGCTGTGACTTTTTAAGTTATACAAGGCTTTGAGAAGTTTTGACAACTTTTTGACACCCGACACCCACGTTTTTACATCCAAAATTTAATTATTATTTATTACACTTACATTATACTACATTTTTAGACATTTGTCAACAGAAAAATACAGAAAAATCAAGAAATTTTGAGAAAAATCAAGAAAAGCTGAACGAATTCAGCTTTTTTGCTGTTTCGGTTTTACGCTTATCTCGGATATGGGTATATATCTGTCTTGTCATATTGATATCGGCGTGTCCCATCAGTTCCTGAGCATCCTTTACATCGACTCCCGCTTCGAACAGCATTGTTGCGTATCCGTGTCGGAGCTGATGTGCTGTAACGGACACTCCGTATTTCTTCTTATATGCTTCCCATCTACATTGCAGCTGCTTTTTAGTGAGAGGGCTTCCATCTTCATTACAGAAGAGAAGTCCTTTCCTTTTTGGCAATTTCTCCGCCACTCTATCAAGAAGTATTACGCTTCTGACTGCATTTTTTGTTTTTGTTACGTTCTCTATAACAGGTTTATTACCGTCGTGAATAAGGTGTTTATCGACATTTATTATCATATTATCGAAATCAAAGTCTTTTTCAAGGTCCAGAGGCAGAGCTTCCGACATACGAAGACCGGTATTCAAGAGAAAATACGGGAGAAAATCAAAGCCTTCACAATTTGAATTTACTATCCGCAGCTCTTCATCAGAGGGAAGTTCCCGAGTTTTCCTCGGCAGGTTTGCAGGTGTATCAACGTGTTCTACGGGATTGAAGTCTGTATATCCGTTTATAATGGCGTATTTGAAAATCATATTGAGGATGCTTTTATGAGATGCCACTGTCTTTGCGGAATACTTCTGCAGAGCAAGCCAGCCAACAAAGCGTGCCACGTCCTTTGGGGTGATATTATTTATGTAATCATCCTCGAAATACGAGAGGGTTCTGAGGTATGCGGCACGTGTATTTTTTCGGTAATTAACATCCGATACGGATTCTCTGTACTGTTCATTCCATTCTTTGGCGACATTTGAAAAGAGGAGTGATTTGCGGGTTCTCTCCTCTATTCCGAGCATTTGTCTATTGAAGTCACGATTTGCTTCTGCCTGAGTTTTTGCGGTGCTATACAGGTATTTTATTCTGCCGTCGGGCAGGGTTATTTTCTTTTGGTAGCGCCCGTCCGCGCGTTTTTTCATCGTTTTCCT
This sequence comes from uncultured Oscillospiraceae bacterium, assembly GCA_964614955.1. GTDB lineage: Bacteria > Bacillota > Clostridia > Oscillospirales > CAG-382 > UMGS1387. The sequence goes on from CAZTNR010000001.1 coordinate 1,405, forward strand.
CCTTTCTGTATTATTTGTTAACCGCCTTGGGCGGTTATTTTTATCAATCTAAATACCGAAGAAGTTGCATAAGATATTGACCGTTCATCACTTCTGTTTCGTCTCTTTCAAGCATTCGTTTATTGAAGGTTACAAAACCGTTGCTTTCATAAAATTCAAGAAGACGAGGCTTGTCCTCACATTCCACGTAAACGGTTTTACCGCTTGATATTCTTTGGATTTCCCTGACTCTATCAAGTGCCAGGTTGAGAAGTTCGTCGCCGGTTATAAGCTTATTATATTCATTTGTGTAATTTTTACCGAGTTGTGCAATGAGAGGGCTTACTATGTACATTGCCCCTGTATCGGGATTTGCGGCAGCAAATTTATTAAGGCGTTTTCTCAAATTCGAGCTGACGCTTTTCTTCGCAATGCGTATTGTTTTAAGACAGAGAGTATAATAGCCCACGAGAACGGGCTTGTCCTTATAAGATGCGAACACCAAGTGTGTATTTGCAACACCCTGCTCAGCGAAAGTAATGGCTGAATATCTCAAGAAGTTTTCCACATCTTTATTTAGAGGACAAGAAAACTCGGAAACGATACGCTTAACTGTTTCACGTTCGTTTCCGAGTTCTTTTATCATATCCTGAAGCGAAACCTGCAAGTAACCCATCATATTTTTGCACCAAACATCTTCGAGATTTCTTCGCCTTTGACATCTCTTGATGCCTTTGACATATCTACTGTCTTATGACCTTTATTCTTTGAATTTTCAAGGGCGGATGCTAAGTTGCGGGCGCCGGTTCTGTCTTTGATATTGATGTTTTTTGTTATACTCTTTGTTGCCATAACATCACTGCTCCTTTCAGTCAAGTTTATTAACTACAGTTATATTATATGCAACTTTTGCGGATTTGTCAACCTTTTGGTGCAACTTTTGTTTTCATTTATTTACATTCGCTTACATTTATTTACATTTATTCGGTTTTGCTTTGCTATAACACAACGGCAATCCGTTACTGAATTATACCGTCATTTGGTTGCACTGTTACGAGTTTCTTTATAATACATGGCATTTTCGCTTAACTTGGAAACACATCTGAGTGTTGATTTGTTTTCCAACTTAACGCCAAACTTCTTGCAATAAAGAGGTTGTTTTGTTACAAACTCCCAATAATGTTTTCCGTACCTTGAAAACGGATGATAGAATTTCCAACGGCAATAACTACAATGGATACAAAGTTTTCGTTCCAACCCTGGGTTTTCTTTGAGGAACGCCTGATTTCTTCTTTTGATTTCTATGTTGGGTTTGTGATTATCGATAATCGTTTTTATGCATTCAAAAAGAACGCATGATATTGGAATAACTATTATAATAGCATTTATCACTACACCCAACGCTATCTGCCACCAAGTCATTTGCACAACCCCACCGCGAAAAATATATAGAATTGATTTTGAATTTCTGCCGGACAACACAACGGCAACCTTTAACTATTTGTTTGTGATTAGCGCGCTAAGGATTACAACGGCTACACGGAGAATAAAAGCGTTTCGCAGTTTCTTCATCGACCGGATATGAGTTTTGTGCATAGCCACAAGAGGCCGTGTGGTACTTGCTTCCGGTTTTGGTTACATAATAAACTTTTGTGTTATTATCAACATTTTCGACAAAGTCATCAACATTGATATTGTTATTGCTATCTATATGTGATGATACCGCAACAGCTTCGTCGGTTGCTTTGCCTTTGTTTTCCGTATTCAACAATCTTATATTGAAAATCAACGATGCCGAAAGTATAACTGACAAAAGGACAGTTGACAAAGAAATGTGTTTTTCTTCCATTGCCAGCTGAGCAAACCTGTTGGCTTGGTATTCCTTTTCATCAGAATTTGATGCGTGAAAATCAAAGTGATTTAGTTCTATGTGTGCAATCTCGTGAAGCAAAAGCTGAAGCTTTTGATACTCTATGCAGGAACGTCGTATAAAAATCAAATTTACATTATCCTTATATGTAAAGGCAATGTGTTCATTTGCAATTTTGTCAAGTCCGTAAATGCGGATTTCTTCTGTGTTGTCATCAAAAAGAATAATGGTATATCCCTTTTCCGTAATGTAGTTTGCCACATTTTCATAATTGACTTGACCTTTGATATTTCTTTTGAAGCGTTTGACCGCTTGATTTATGTTCATGGCTTCCTTTCCGGTTGCCGTTGCGTTTATAAATTATCAGAAGTCTTTGGATTCTTTGCGATTTGAACTTCTGCATCGCCCTTTGCGGCGATTTTGGCGGTTGAGGAAATGTTATGCTTAATATATGCCTTCTTCAACGCTTGTTGCTGTTCCGAATCAAGGGCGGCTAGTTTTTCGTATGCAGTTTTGCCGTCAATAATTTTGCCGCTAACGCAGGTGTCACTGAATTCTATATCCAGTATTTTTGCGATTTCTGCGTTTTCAATTACAAACAATTTCCCGTCGTAAATTGTTTCGTAAGTCTTTCCTACATAAGTAAGGATTTCATCAACTCTGTCATTCAAAGAGCTGTCGTTGATATCGTGGAACCATTTAACGGAACCATTTACTCCGAGTTGTTCGTCGAGTTTTCCAAAAGCATTCTCAGGGTTTTTGATATGAAGTTCCTGCCCCAAAACGATTTTGAAATATTCTTTGAGAATGTCGTTGTATGATGTGAATACGTTAGCCATATTATGTTCTCCTTCTTCCATTCCTAAAATTTTGTGTACCGCTTCATGCATCTCTGGATGATTGCGGTATGCTGTTACTAATTCTTTTTCTTTTTCTGTAAAGCACTCGTCAAAAACGAGAGCTTTATTTTTTTCATTTGATTCGCCTTTCAAATACTCAACGCTTACCCCGAAATAGTCAGACATTCTTAGAAGCGTTGCTTTTCGTGGCATTGAATTTTCATCCCACATTGAATATGTGGAATTTGACAACCCGAGTTTTACGCAAACCGCCGAAGGCGATTCGCCTCTTTCATTACATAATCTTGTAAATCTTTCTTTGAACATAATGTCTCCATTCTGCACAACTGAGATAACTTATATTTGTGCAAATCTACAAAACTGGCAAAACTTGCATAAAAAGGCTTGATTTTCTCAGTTTGCTTAGTTATAATGTATTTACAGAGTACGAAATCCGCTACCGCACAAAACAAAAAGCGGGAGTGCGAAATAGACTTAAAAAGGGACTTGCCGATATATTGAGTTTGGTCGCTTTAATTTTATCACATTTCACTTATTAAGTCAACGATACTTTGTATTTACAGAACAAGAGTGACAAAGCAAGGATGATGGTTTTGAACTTCCTAAAAGACAAATGGTTATCCTTATTTAGCTTTGTTACTCTCTGTTACAGCTTTAATGATTCGATTGTTCCAGTTTCGGTGGTGCGTATGAAGAAACAAAGAAAACACGAGTGCGATTGTGTGTGTGCTTTTTGCAAAAATCCAAAGTGGAAATGCGTTTTCACGACACCCGGGAGCTTTTGGGATTTGCTTAGAATAAAATGCCCGAATCTACCGTTAATTATTTCATTAATTGCATTAGCGACTGTAGCAGCCAAGACAATTCTTGCCTATATGCTCCAACAAGAGCAATTATGGAAATAACTGTAGGTATTATGAACCTGATGTCGTTTTGTTTTTTATGCAATTTATAAACAAACGCTTCGCTTGTTAACCTCAGTGACGATACTCTGACGCTTGGTGTTGGCTGATATACTTCTACAGCATTTACGGCGTTTAGTGAATTGATCGCTTGATTAATACGAACTTTATTCATGCGTGGCAATCCATTATAGAAATCGTCGTTAATAAGCACAAGACCGTCTTTTGAGTTTTTATATGTACTTATGTAATCAAGAACTTTGTTAATATCACGTTGAGTTACACGGATTTTCCCATTAATCTGTTTCACTTTATCCTCCTGACGCTCAGCAAAATTAACAGAAGTTAATTTTTGAGTATGACATATAAGAATTACGTTCCATTATTAGTTTACTCCGACTTTTCGGTGTTTCTGAAAACGAAATTCGCCGGTCAGTCGTGGTGATATTATCAGCAAAGCGCGTAGGCTTTTGTGGATTTGCGGTGTTATATTTTTGGACAATTTATTATACCACGTTTTCACTACAAAGTCAACTGTTTTGCACATCAAAAGGCCTCTATTCTCGGAACTGTCACGGTGAACGCACAAGCCGTGAAAAGCCGAGTGCCTTTTGCACCGAAAGGTGATTTTCTCCGGAGAAGCCGGCAATGCAGTAGGTCGGCTTTTTCATCGGGAAATTAAACAATTTTACTTGTGAAAGGAAGAAGCGTATATGAAAATTAAAACTGTTTGCGAAGACTATATCGAATTTGACACGGGTGACAAGATTACATTTGACCATGAACCCGATTGTTGTGAAATAAATTTTGCAGATTTTATGAGCATTGACGACCTTGCCATGTGTTGGGAATTTGAAAAACCGCTAAAATTTGAAGCAATCGAGCGTGCCGGTTTTCGCTTTGGAAATCCCGGAAGAATGGTATTTGTTCCTTGTTACTCTTATCAAAACGGCTATTATACTGAAGAAATCGATATTTATTTCAACGGCGAACTTCAAAAGCTCTTTGATGCTGCATGGGTGAACAATATATCACAGCGCGAAAAGAAACATCACGATCCTTCGAAATCACACTATGCACGCATAAAAAAACAAATAGTTGATAATTATTATGCGGAGCTTTGGGAGGAGTGAGGATATGATGAGCTTTTTCAGAGAATACGGCTTAATAATTCTTGTATCTGCGATAACAACGGTTTTGACAAGAATAGTAATAGCTGTGTTAGAAGCGTTACTATAAAAAATCAATTAAAGGAGGTATTATATGAAAATTATTGCACAGAAACGAAAGCGACTCGGTCTTTCTCAGGCAGAGCTCGCAAAGAAGTTAGGCGTAACGCAGGCTGCGGTATCGCTTTGGGAACTCGATTCGGCAAGTCCGAACTCATCATTGCTATTAAAGCTGGCAGAAGTGCTCGAGTGTACTGTAGATGAATTGTTGAAGGAGGAATGAGGGTGAAAGAAATTGTGTCGGATGTATTCGATGTTGAAAACCTCGCCCGCTGTACTTGCGGTTCACATGATGTCGAACTTTTTCTTAAAAATCCGCTTTGTTCTGAAAAAAGTATAGTAATTGTTTGCTTGGAGTGCGGGTGTTCAACGCAAGAATATCCTGTCTCCGACAGAGAAATGTTCGAAGGCTCAGAGCGACTTTCAAAAGTGGTACACCATGCGATCGAAGAATGGAACGAGAAACGGCGTCGGTATGAGTGCGAGCGACGTATGGATGCGGAAAAGATAGCATCTCAACAAACACCTCGTTTATCTATTGACGATGCCGAAAAAATGGCAAGAGAATGCGTTGACAGATTTACTCAAATCACACTAAACAAGAAAAGCCATTTTCTTGAAAGAATAGCGAACAAGCAAGAATGATTAGCTGAAAGGAGGAATAAAAATGGCAAGGGAAAAGGAAAACTACCGAAGTATGCTTTCGTTTCTTATAGACGAAAAGAAGTGTCCGCTTGTTATGACAAAGCTTGAGACGGCCAAGGTTCTCGGAGTTTCGAGAGGAAAGCTCGACGATATGATTTTCGACGGCGAAATCAAAATGAACGGCGGAAGAATACCAATCGGCTCAGTGGCAAACTATTTATGCGGATAGCGGAGAGCCTCCGCAGGCAATTCACGGGCGGTCTTGGCAACAATCTAATTATAGATGTCGCTCAAAGAACACCGTTTGACCGCCATAAACGCAAGTGGTCAAACTCATAAAAAACAGGAAGGATGGTTATTATGAAAGAGATTTTGAAAAAGGTTTTATTATTCTTGGCGTTGGCGGCGTTTGAATACGGAACGATAGTTGGTCTTATATGGCTTACAAGTTTCTTATTCGGCTTTGAGTTTTCACTTTTATATTCTACCTTTGTATGGCTCGCAGTTCAAATTATGCATCTTGTGAGCAGATACGGGAGGAACAGGAAATGAAGTGCAGCACAACCAGGATGCGAGGCAAAGAGCTTCGTGACTTCAAGAGAGATTTACACAAAGAGATACAAGAACAGATGGACACGGTACTCAAAGACCGTGAAATGATGGCGGGATGCAGGGCACAATGGATGTTACTTGTAGCATTATACAGAGTTTTCGGCTTCGGCAAAAAAAGGATTCGACGAGTAATGGCTGAGGTAGGCAATATGTTACCAAGTCTTACCCTTGACAGGGACGCCGAGGTTATGGACGAGATGTTGATACTCGACCTTGAACGGCTCGGGCTTGACATCAGAGAGACACACGGTGAGTATTTCGAGTGCGCCGAGAGGTTAAAGCAATTCGGAAAGTACATTGACGGTGAAAAAGACCGCAAGGATGCAGAAGCAAAAGAAAAAGAGCTTCTCGACAAGCTCAAGCGAAAAGAAATGATATTCGGAAAGGATGCATCAATATGACAGCAGAACAGTTTATCAAAAAAATTAAAGAGAAAGCAGACGACAAGGACCTTATGGGTGCACCTGGCGTTCTTGTCGAATTTGCGGACGAGCTTTCACGGGACATATCCGATGCTTTGCATAACAAGGTTTGCGAATCCACGGCTCTTGTTGTGGCAAGCGTTTTAGAAGGATATGCAAAGGTTATCAGATACTCGCACAAGAGCGATCATGCGAAAATGTCGGAGCTTATTTACAATATGTTTTCACAAAAGCAGTGTGTTTCTATGAAGGTTCCGATGGACTTAAAAGGAGAAGAATAATGAAGTTTTACGACAAAAAGAAAAGCAGCCGTCCTGCTGGCACAGAAACGACTGCAAAAAAGTGTGAAAACGAGAAGGATTCACACAAGGATTATACCACAAGAGTAAAGGAAATGCAAGTGGTTGTTGCAATTTTTGCAATTATTATTTTGGTGGTCATTACGATTTTTACGGCAATTGATGTTTTCGCACAGGAAAATGTTGAATTCAGACCCGTAGAGCACAAGGTTACATACGGCGACACGCTATGGGATATTGCAAAAGAGTACAAGCCCGACAATATGACAATGGACAGGTATATGGCGTGGGTATATGAGCACAATGAGGGTGGTTATATTTATCCCGGTGACGTGGTTATTATGGCGGAGGTATCAAGGTGATATGGGTGCCTTAAAGGAATTTGCACGTCGCTTTTGGTTTGCGAACAGCCGATGGAGCAGGGAAATATGTCCTTGTTGCGGTTACAGGTTTGAGATTGACGATGTGATTATCGGTGTAACAATCGGAGGCAAAACAGAGTATTTTCACGAAGACTGTCTTGACGAGCTTGACGGCAGGGAAATACTTGAATACTTCAAGGACGAAGTTGAAATCGAGGAGGTAGAATTTTAATGGCAGGCAACAATCTTACTGCAGTAATAAAAAAACACGAGGAACTGGTATCTGCAAACCAGTTAAAAAAGAGATTTGAAGGAATTCTGAAGGAAGAAGCGGGTGCTTATATGGCATCGGTGCTTAACATCATAAAATCAAACGAACAGCTTGCTATGTGCGAAGGAACATCTATATGGAACGCTTCGCTTTGTGCGGCTGCTATGAAGTTGCCTATCGAGGCGAACTTAGGCTATGCGTACATTATTCCATACAAGACAAAGGACAAGGATGCCGGCGGCAATCAGATAAGCGTTGCACAGTTTCAGATGGGATACAAGGGTTACATACAACTGGCACTCAGAACCGGCGAGTACGTTATCATAAACGCAACAGACGTAAGAGAAGGCGAAATCAGGAAGCGTGACAGGCTTTCGGGCAAGATAACCTTTGACTGGATAGAGGACGAGACCGAAAGAAACACAAGAGAAATAGTAGGGTACGTATCATACTTTGAACTTGTGAACGGTTTTTCTTCGACGTTATATATGACGGTTGAACAGCTACGGGAACACGCAAGAATGTACTCGGCGATGTATCAGGCAGACCTCAAATGGGGAAGCAAAAAGAGCAAGTGGTCAACCGAGGAAGGTTTTCCGCAGATGTGCTTAAAAACGGTGACAAAGCTCAACCTTTCAAAGAACGGTCCTCTCTCGGTTGAAATGCGTACCGCAATGAGATGCGACAATGCTGTGATAGGTGAAGACGGAAATCCCGAAAACTTCCCCGACAACGCTGTTGACGGCGAATTTGAAGAAGCAGACCTCAAGACCGAAGCGGACAAGCTGAATGAAGAGCTGAACAAGGAAGGTGCATTTGATGCCAAGGAAGAAAAAGCAAAGTGATGAATTTGTCCTGACAAGGGACAACTATTATACACCCGAGGCAGATATGGCTTATATGTCGTGTTCGCAGTACGACAGCTGGCTTGAATGCGAAGCTGCGACGGTTGCAAAGCTTCAGAGTCGTTACAAAGCAGAACCGACTGAGGCGTTCCTTGTGGGCAACTATGTACACACATATCTTGAAGGTGAAAAGGCACATGCAGAGTTTCTTGAAGAAAACGCCGACAGCATTTTCAAGTCAAAGATAGACAAAAAGACAGGCGACGTTATCATTACGGGAAAATATGCTCCTTTCGAAAAGGCTGACAGGATGCTTGAGGCTCTTTACAGACAGCCTGTTATAAGGCGTTACATTGAGGCTGACGGCAAAAACGAAGTGATTATGCACGGCGAAATCTTTGGTGTGCCGTGGAGAATACGTCTTGACAAGCTGATTCTCAAAGAAAACACGATTATAGACTACAAGACGGTTGCGGATATGCACAAGACAGAGTACAACTCCAAAACAGGGCAGAGAGAAAGCTTTGTGGAGCTTTACGGATATACGCGAAGAGGCGCTGTATACACAGAGGTATACAAGCAGTTTACAGGCAAAGAGGTTGACCCGTATTTCCTTCTTCTTTGTGTATCGAAGCAGGACATCCCCGACACGGATGCGTTGATGCTCAATCACAGGGAACGGTACGACTTCGAACTTGAAGAAGTCAAAAAGCGTCTTGGCAGAATAATCAGAATTAAGAACGGCGAAATCAAGCCTTTAAGATGTGGAAAATGCGAATACTGCCGTTCTACGAAGGTTATACGTCGCATTCGTCCGTACTGGGAGTTGACACCGGGATTTGAAGGAGAAAAGGAAGAGGATGAATATTTCTTTACAAAGCTGCCGGCTCAAGCACAAGTACAGAGGCAATGAAGACTATTGCACACTTTGCGGCGAAAGTCTCAAGTGGATAAAAAACAAACAGGAGGACTTTTGGGTACCGGTGGATGCAAAGCCTGTGATGTATGAGCCGGACATTAACGGCAGATACGTCATATACGACAGGTTTCACAGGAAAGTCCCTTTTGCAAAGGTCTTCGGCAAAGGCGGGGCGATTCTCAAAAAGCCTGTTCAGGGTCACATCCCGCACTATTTTACCTGTCCCGTTCTTATTGAAAGACGGCGTGACTATTACACAGCAAAGGCGGCGAGGCAATGATACTTGACGGATACATTACAGACATTGCCGACAGGTATATTGTAATCAAAGTACCGGCAGACGTTGCGTACATACTCGACAAGAAGGTCGGTCGGTGCGACGTAATACTTCGTGACGGCAGGACAATAACAAGGCTACAGCAGAAAAAGGCATATGCTCTGATGCGTGACATAAGTGTTTGGTCAGGGCATACGCCTGACGAAATAAAGGAGCTCGCAAAGTACGATTTTCTATCGAAGGTCGGCGGTGATATGTTCAGTCTTTCGGACTGTTCTGTGACGTTGGCAAGGGAATTTATAGACTATCTTGTGGAGTTTTGTCTGATACACGACGTGCCGTGTCTTGACAGTCTCCTGGAGCTTTGCGAGGACATAAAGCGGTATTTATATCTTTGTCTTATACACAAGCGGTGTTGCATATGCGGTAAGAAAACACAGCTGCATCACGTTGATACGGTTGGTATGGGATACGACAGAAATGAGATTCCGCACATAGGAAAGAAAGCTGAGGCATTATGCTGGAAGCACCACAGAGAGTGTCACGACATGGGGCAGAAGGACTTTGATGAAAGGTATCATGTATTTGGTATCGAGATTGACGAGGTTGTGGCGGAGAAGTACAGGCTTAAAAAAGGTAGAACATTTACGCCCTCGGCAAGTTACAGGCAAGTTAAAAATATCATGAACACAGGCAATTTGTGACCGATATTTGTGTCGGCGGCAAGTTACGGGCAAGTTAAAGGAAAAAATACGATGCGAAACAAACTATCAGATTTAAACAACATACTTTTCGAAAGCATCGAGCGTCTTAACGACGACGAGCTTACGGCAGAAGAGCTTGACAAGGAAATCAAAAAAAGCGATGCCATACAGAAGGTTGCAAGAACAATTATAGACAACGCTTCTCTTGCCCTTCAGGCGCAGAAGCATTTTGATGAATACGGAATAGACAGAAAGGTTGAAATACCTCTTTTAGGTATGACTGACAAATGACTGAGGAAAGAAAACGAAGAGCTAAGAGCTACGATCAAGAACCTTCAAGAGAGGATAATTAAGTTTGAACAATGGGGATAGGACACAAATATACAGACGAAGAACGTGCCTTCATCCGTGAGTTTTATTGCGCCGGGCACACTTATGTCGAAACCGTAGCAGCATACAACGAAAGGTTTGACGAGCATATGACCGTCGGCAGATTGAAGAGTTATGTTAACAATCACAATCTTTTAAACGGCAGAACCGGAAAATTTGAGAAGGGTCACGTACCTTTCAACAAGGGAAAGCACACACCTTCGGTCGGAAGAACAATAGAAACGCAATTCAAAGCAGGGCATATGCCGCATAACACAAAGCCTATAGGATATGAAAGGATATCAAAAGACGGGTTTATCGAAGTAAAGGTCCGTGAAAAACCTGAAAACGGAAGAAGGCGCTTCGAATTTAAGCACCGTCTGATATGGGAACAAGCTCACGGGGAAATCCCGAAGGGATATGTTATAACTTTTCTTGACGGAAATCCGCAAAACTGTGTGCTTGAAAACCTTGCAATAATATCACGAGCCGAAAATCTACAGCTACTAAGGGCCGGGCTCAGAAAAGAAAATCCACGTCTTACGGAAACAGGAATTCTCATAGCAAGGGCATATGTCACGGCAAAGCAAAAGAGCAAAAAGGAGAAACGGAATAGTGGGACTTAACAAAGTAATTTTAATGGGGAATTTGACAAAAGACCCCGAGTTAAAGGTAACACCTTCGGGTGTAAGTGTTACAACATTTTCTATAGCGGTAGGTCGCAGATTTGCAAAGCAGGGCGACGAAGTAACAGCGGACTTTTTCAACGTCGTAGCGTGGCGTAATACGGCTGAATTTGTGGCAAACTTTTTCGGCAAGGGCAAACCTATTGTGGTTGTCGGAAGTCTTCAGAACCGTTCCTGGACTGACCAGAACGGGCAGAAACATTACATAACCGAGGTTATTGCCGACGAGTGTTATTTCGCAGGCTCAAAGAATGACGGCGAAGCAGTTGCACCGACAGCGAATGCGGCATCGATACCGAGTGCTGTTACGGGAAATCAAAGCGGCACGGTACAGGGTGCAATAAACGAAATGGCAAGCAACTTTGAAGTGCTTGATACGGATGAGGATTTGCCGTTCTGATGAAGAAGGACAAACGTAGGGGCGACCTTGGGTCGTCCGAACACCCTCATCCGTCAGCTACGCTGACACCTTCCCCCTCAAGCGGGGAAGGGTTAAAGGGTGCAATCAGAATGGTAATACAGCTTCCCCCGGTGACGAAGAAGAACAGTCAGAGAATTGTTTACCGGGGAAGGCACCCGATTATTCTGCCGTCCGAGAAGTATGAACAATATGAGAGTAATGCGGGGTGGTTTATAAAGCCTTTAGGTATAGACTATCCCGTGAACATAAGGTGTTTATACTACATGGCAACAAAACGCATTGTAGACCTTGTAAACCTACAGGAAGCAACGCTTGATGTACTTGTGAAGTACGGGGCTATAAAGGACGACAACAGCAGAATTGTTGTCAGTATGGACGGCAGCAGGGTTCTTTACGACAAGGAGAATCCGAGGACGGAAATTTACATAGAAAGAGTGTAAAAAAATGGCAAAGCCAAGCAGTTTTATAAAGCTGAACAGAAACATCTTAAACTGGCGATGGTATCAAGATGCGAATGTTTCTCGTGTGTTTTTGCACATATTATTGAACGCAAATTATGAGGAAAGCGACTATCAGAATGTACATATTGAGCGTGGAGAATGGGCGGTAACTTTAGGTACTTTTGAAAAAGACTTAAAACTCACAAAGCAACAAGTTCGTACCGCATTAGACAAGCTGGAGTTAACAGGCGAAATAACACGCAAAAAACACAATAAATTTCTTGTAATTACGGTGGTTTGCTATGACTTGTATCAAGGCACAACAACACAGAAAACAACACACAATCAACACGCAAATAACACGCAAATAACACGCAAACAACACCATCAAAAGAAAGAAATAAAGAAAGAAATAAAGAAAGAATATAATAATTCTAACGAATTATTTCCGCAGAGCGATTTTACAAATCTCCCTGCGCTGCCGCTGATTGACGGCACAGAGTACGCCGTTTCGGCTTCTGAGGTTGAGAATTACAAGGCGTTATATCCTGCGGTGGATGTTGAACAGCAAGTCAGAGCGATGTGCGGTTGGCTTGATGCTAACCCGAAGAACAGAAAGACAAGAGCAGGCATCAAGCGGTTTATCAACTCTTGGCTATCGAAGGAGCAGAACAGAGCACCGCGAGCAAGAGACGGCACCGTTCCCGACAGCGGTGAAACGCTTGAGGAATTGATTGAGAAATACAGGACGAGCAGCAGGGGCGACCTTGGGTCGTCCGAACACCCTCATCCGTCAGCTACGCTGACACCTTCCCCCTCTGAAGAAGGGAAGGCTTAGAGAACGATGAAACAGAGGTGAAAATATGATTACAGAGGTTTTTAACGGATTTTGGCGAAGGCTTGAAGGCTTTTACGGCAAGAAGGACCAGTACCAGGATTTTCAAAAAAAGGCAGAGTGGGCTTTACGCAATGTGCCCACCGTTGATGCCGAGAAGGTATACGACTACATAGTTTTCAACTACGAGTTTTTCCCGAAGCTTCCTGAGTTCAGGAACATTGCCTCAAAGTTTGAGGTTATCAAAGAAGCTGCGATATCTGACGAAAGGTGTGTATACTGTCTCGGTTCCGGTCTTATCAGATACACGAGAAAGGTCAAGGGGCTCTCTTACGATCCCGAATACTTTGCGGCGTGTATGTGTTCAAACGGCAGAAGATACAGAGGAAATCTTATAAAGGGCATCGAGGACGTATACGGTGCAAGGACAAGCGACGTTCTCAAGCAGCTTGAAGAAAGAAATGCACCGAGAAAGAGTGTGTCTGAGCTACAGGCGGATTTTATTCGGGGTATGGAGATTATGGGTATGAGAAGTCAGGGTTTTAAGAAGCAGGCGTGATGTGAAAGGAAAAAGGGAATGACAGATAACGAGATTATAAAGGCTTTGAAGTGTTGCAAAGATTTGAAGTGTTCGGAATGTCCGAAGAAAGGAAATTTATTCGTGACCGACTGCGATGTAAAGTTGTGTGATGAAGTGCTTGAACTCATCAAACGGCAACAGGCGGAGATTGAGGAGTTAAAGGCTAAAAACGAAAAAATATATAAGGCGTGGAGTGAGGATTTACAGGACAAGATTAAATTCATCCACGAGCAAAACGAACAGCTTGACGATTTAAGGCTTGAAAAGTACGGCATTAAGGCTATCAACAAGGCTGTACCAACGACAAGGGCCGTTAAAAGGTACATTGAACTCAAAGCATACAAAGAGTTTGCCGAGAGGTTGAAAGAAAAGAGTGTATTTCTTGAAGACGGTGAACGGTATATCGGGGATGCTGTGAAAGCGAAAGACATCGACAACCTTGTAAAAGAAATGACGGAGGGAAGCAAATGACGACATCAACGGTAGTATTGATAACATTATTGTGTGTTCTTATAGCAATGAATATATATGAGTTTGTACACCTTTCCATTTGGGAAGCAAAACAACGCTCGAAACACAAGAACGGAGGTAAAAGACGATGAGTAAGGAAAGATTGGTTGAGCTTATAGACCAGTGTACTATTGACAACGATATGCCGAGTTCGGAACAGATTGCCGACTACCTTCTTGCAAACGGGGTTATTGTGCCGCCTTGTAAGGTGGGAGATAAGGTTTATCACATACATGGTTTGAGTATAAAAGAAGGCATAGTAGAAAGTATTCATCAAAACCTTGTTGGTACAGAACAAGGGCGGTGGATTGTTACAGCTTGGTTTGACGATTATTATGCAAATTCACATAAAGCAGGCTTTGAGTGCGGAACACAGTTGTTTTTGCCGTTTGACTGTTTCGGGAAAGTAGTATTCCTCACAAGAGAAGAAGCAGAAGCGAAGTTGAAGGAGAGTGCGGAATAATGTCACAGAAAATTGAAGTCGTTTGCAATCGATGCGGTAAAAAAATAATCAATCCCACAGGTTGTTATTGCCCCACTTATGCATTAAAAGATTATTCGGCAAAAATCACTCTTTGGCCGATTGGAGAGCCAAGAAGCAGTTTTGGACAACGAATTGATTTATGCCCTAAATGTTATCAAGACTTTGTGGATTTTTTAGAAGGAGGCGAAAAAGTTGATTAAATATTATTATTTCATTCTCAAGTGGCTTTGGAAGAATCGTCATTGGAAGAACACCCGACAGAAACAAAAGGCTTTACTAAAGACCTGCGACGAGTATATGAAAGGCGGTAGAATAAACGATGAGGTACAAGAGACGAAGTGTACTCGATGCAAGACCTATACTTGCCGAGGCGATAAAAGGCAACATTACAAATGTACGAAAAGCGGTTATGGCTAACTACATCTCAAAAGAAGCGGAATTCTTACAAAAGGTATCGGAAATGGAGGCAGATAGGGGAATTGTTCAAGAAACGCAGGGGCATTAAGCTTTCATACAACAAGCAAGGGCTTATATACTTTATTTGCATGAACATAAAAGAATTACCCGCAGAGGTTCAGGACAAGGTGTTGAATCTCTGCCTTGCTATTGCCGGAGAAGACTATCAGGCTCTTTACGAGGTATTGACCTGCGACTACAGAACGGTTGAAGCTATTGCAAGGAAGCATTACATAAGCGAGAAGAAGCTATATGGGTACAGGAAAGAGTTTTATGAGAAATTCTCTTGGAATTTCTCAAGTTAGGAGTTAGGAGTTAGGAGTTACACCTCATCCGTCACCTGCGGTGACACCTTCCCCTCTGAAGAAGGGAAGGCTAAAAAGAAAACCGCCGAGGGTTCGGCGGCATCAAGGTTATTCAGAGTCCGTATTGGCAGGCAGAGCAGACTATTACTTTCCACTCTCTGAGCCCGTCCGGTGCACAGTCATCGTGACCGTATTTTATGAGCGTTCCTTCTTCAACGGGTGCAAAGACGTACAGGTACATAAAGTCGTTTGATTTTGGATCCTTCAGCGACAGCAGATATTTCATTTATATTTTCCTCCTTATGAAAAGACATATTCGAATTATGTGTTAAGTGCTTCCGAGAACTCCCAAAGCCACTCTTCGCTCACATTTCCTGCGAATATTGCCTCGATATCCTCCATGATTCTATCAGTCTTACAGACTATGAAAAGGTCACGCTTTCTGAGGTTATCAAGTTTTTTCTCGATGACTTCGTAAAGGTTGACCGTGAGACCGTCTTTACCAAAGCCTACAACTGTAAGCGCCTTTGCAATATTATTCATTGCCTTATCCCACAAATCGGAATTCTCTTTATAGAAGTAAGTTTCCATGTCATAGTCTTTATCCCAAACGGTGACTTCCCAGTCTGAAGTGTTCTGCATGTATTCGTAAAGTGTCATTTTGGTTTCTCCTTTATATTGACTTTTTTGCCTTACTGTGATACAATGTAGGCGGTCGGGGTAAGGCTCCCGACTCGCCCGTGTTTTAGGGTGAAGGGTGGCGGACTTTAGAGGGTTGCCACTCTTTTCTTTTTTATTCGCCCATTATTTATTTAGTGTTGACAAACGCCGATTTTAATGGTAGAATAAAGACAAGCAAATGACAGGCTTTACTTGTCTTTATTTGCTGGATGTTTAGCCGTTTAGCGCCCTACGCTTGCGGCTGTTCTTTTTTTATTTTGTTTTAGCTTCTCTGATGAGCTGTGCAGCTTCCTTGGCAGTAGCCGCTTTTGCTTCAATGAGTTTTGCAAGGGTTTCGAGAAACGCATTTAGTTCGGCGTTTGTCATTCCATATTCTTCCATTCCTTTCTACCTCCTGTCAGATGTATTTGTGCTTCTTTGGCACAATTTGATTTTAGCATACTTATGTCAGTATGTCAATCGGCATATAAGCTAAAATTGTCGGGCAATATTTGTGCAAGTTGCATACTTGTGTCAGTATGTGGAATATGATATAATGATATCGAAAGGTTGGTGAACTTATGGCTTATGAGAAAAAGAAGACAGTAACTTCGTGGCAAGTGAAGGACAGGTACAACAAAAAGGCATACGACAGAATCGGAGTTACGGTTCCAAAAGGAGACAAGGACAAAATTCGTTTATTTGCAGAGGCTAAGGGGTTAAGTGTAAATGCTTTTATAGTTTCCGCTATCAAAGAGGCTATGGGCGAAAAAGAATAATTTTATGAAGAGGCTGAGTGCCTCTTCTTTTTTATACAAACGCACACAAACGCACGGTAACGCACGCCGTGCGTTTTTTCTTTTTATCGGGAAAGTTGCCGATAACTGAACGATGAAATGTTCTAAAATACGGGAAAGAAAGGAAGTGATGCCTATGGCAAGAGGAAAACAGACAAGTCCTGAAGTGATTTACAAGGTTATGGTGTCATGGGCATTGACCGGGAACTATTCGGAAACGGCAAGACTTTTGAAAATGCCCCAAAGAACCGTTGAAAAAATTGTCAAGGACAACAAGGACAAAGAAGAGTTTGCGAAATTATGCGATGAAAAGAGAAGTGATTTTGCAAAGAGTGCAGACAGGATTATTTTCAAGGCTCTGCAGCGTTTGGAAAAGGACATTGACGACGAAGAAAAGCAGATACCCGTAAACCACTTGACGACGGTTATAGGCACGTTATTTGACAAGAAGGCATTAGCTGAAGGCAATGCTACGGAAAATGTAAAGGTTGAAATAAAGCTTCCCGAGGGTGCGGACGAGTATGCAGGATAGCACGGTTGTCATTGACATTTCAAGTGCCAACGAAAAGCAGAAGGCATTTTTTCGTTCACGAAAGAGGTTTACAGGATACGGCGGTGCAAGAGGTGGCGGCAAAAGCTGGGCACTTCAAAAGAAGCTACCGCTTATGGCGTTGAAATTTGCCGGCATCAAAATACTTCTTCTCAGGCGGACATACAAGGACCTTGAACGAAACCACGTCAGGGCATTAAAGCCTGCACTCAAGGGTGTTGCGGTATACAACAACCAGCAGAAGTTATTTGCTTTCCCGAACGGTTCGATTATAGAGCTTGGTTACTGTGCATCCGAAAGCGATGTTGACCAATACCAGGGTCAGGAATACGACGTTATTGCAATAGACGAAGCTACGCAGTTTACAGAGTATCAATTTGAGACCTTAACGGCGTGTCTTCGTGGTGCAAACGACTTTCCGAAGCGTATGTACATTACCTGCAACCCGGGCGGTGTCGGTCACGAGTGGGTAAAGCGTTTATTCATATCGAGAAAATACCGTCAAGGTGAAGACGAAGGCGACTACGAATTTATACCGGCAACCGTATTTGACAACACGGTACTTTTGGAAAAGGACAGGGACTATGTCAGAATGCTTGACAATCTCTCAGACGGTCTTCGTCAGGCTTGGCGTGATGGCAACTGGGATATGCTTGCAGGACAATACTTCTCGGAGTTTGACAGGTGTGTTCACGTTATAGAACCTTTCGAGATACCCGACAACTGGAAAAGGTACAGGACAATTGACTACGGGCTTGACTGTTTGGCGTGTCTTTGGGTTGCCATTGACGAGAGAGGCGACTACTACGTTTACCGTGAGTATGCAGAAAGCGACAAGGTGATTTCCGAAGGTGCATCCGACATCTTACTTTTATCGGAAGGCGAAAAGATTATATACACGACGGCTCCCGACGACCTCTGGAGTCGCAGTCAGGAAACGGCAAAAAGCAAGGCGGACATATTCAGAGAAAGTGGTCTTTCTCTTTTCAAGGCTTCGAGAAACAGGGAAGCAGGGTGGCTTGCTATCAAGGAATTACTCCGGGTAAAGGGTGGGCAGTCGAGGCTTAAGATTTTTAAGAACTGTGTCGGTTTGATTGAATGTTTACCCGCCTTGCAGGTTGATGCAAAAAGACCTACCGACTGTATGACAGAACCCCACGACATTACGCATCTGCCCGATGCTCTCAGATATTTCTGCTTACAGTATGTGTCGCCTGCAAAAGAGGTTGACAACAAGCCTCAGATTGAAAAGGATCTTGCAAAGTACAAGGCAAAGGTTATAAGGAATGCAAACAGAAGGAGAAGCTTTTGAGAATTAGGAGTTCGGAATGCGGAATGCGGAATGAATTTCACCTCATCCGTCAGCACCTCATCCGTCAGCACCTCATCCGTCAGCACCTCATCCGTCAGCTACGCTGACACCTTCCTTTACACAAGGGAGGCTTAATAGCAAGAAACGCAACGGTTAAGAACAAAAAACAACACAAAAGGAGTGCAGAAAAGTATGTATGCAAGAAAGGTTAAGAAGATTTGCAGTGTAAGAGGCTGCAAGAACACAGAGAGTTTTGCCATTGCAAAGACAAGGTCTGAGATTGGCAATGTGATTATTTGTGCAAGCTGTCTTGCCGAGGCTCTTTCTTCGGTAGACGAATGCAGAAAGGAATACGACGAGAAGGTTAAGGCGGTAGTATCGTCTGCTCCTGCGGAGTTATTCTATCATCCCGAAAAGGCAAAGGCGGTTGTCGATGCAGGTGATGATGCGGTTGACGACGTCGAAAACGAAGTTTACGAAGCGGTTGACGATGTGGAACCTGCCGAGGAAAGCTCAGAGGCAGAAGAACCCTATGCAGAAGGTTTCATTTGTCCCGAATGCGGCAAGGTATTCGCCTCCGAAAAGTCTTTGAAGGCTCACGTTGCGAGAGCTCACAAGGAGTGATTTAGATGGACTTCAACGACATCTTGTTTTTGGTGTTTGCTTTTGTTTCTGTCTTTATTGCGGTTGAGATTTTACACTTCATCGAACGCAGAAGTCTTTACCGCTACATAAAAAGCGACAGCGTAAAGGAATACGACAGCAGGAAGAGTCCTCCAAAGCCCCTGCAGTCGGGTCACAGAAAAAGCCTTGACAAGTGGCACCACAAGGAAGGAGACGGTAAATAATGGCATTTCCCTTTAGATTTTCACCTTCATCCTTTACGGGTGTTATTGCCGAAAAGGTAGGTTCTTTACTCGGCAAAGGTACGGGCGATGAAAAGGACGACAATCCCCAGCTTGACGTCGACAAAGACGGGCGGCCTCTATACAAGAGCGACATTATAAACAATCTTTATGAAGACCTTGAAAGGCGGCGTGAAGAACGTCATTCATACGAGCTTCAATGGATTCTCAACTCAAACTTTCTTGTGGGCAATCAGTTCTGCGACATAAATCCGTCTTCGGGTGATGTAGAGCAGCAGGAAACGCCTTACACTTGGCTTGAAATGAGAGCTTTCAATCTTATTTCACCCCTTATCGAGACGAGAATTGCGAATCTCAAGAAGCTTTCCTACAGCATGAAGGCAAAGCCCAAGACAAACGAGCTTGACGACTTTGCAAAGGCCGACATATCCACGAGCATTCTGAGAAACTTTCAGGAGACAAGTGGTTTCAAGGCTAAGAACGACACGGCTCTTCACTGGAACGAAGTCTGCGGCAGCTGTTTCTATATGGTTTGGTGGGACCCGTCAAAGGGCAAGAAGGCCGCCGAGGTTGAAAAGGTCGAAATTGGCGAAGACGGCATCGAGAAAAGAGAAACGCAGGGCATATTCCAGGGTGACGTTGACTACTGCACCCTTACGGCATACGAGGTTTTCCCCGACAACATAGCTCTTCGCGGCATCGAAGGGCAGAGGTCAATCATAGTTGAGCAGGTAATGAAGGTGGAAGAAATACGCGACCTATACGGAATTGACGTAAAGGGAAGTGAAATTGTGACATTCGCCTTAACTCCCATTTCCTCCGGCGGCGGTTACGGTTACGAAAACACGGTAACAAGCTACGGTCACAAGACGGTGAGTGATTCGGAAAAGGTTATCACCTATTTTGAAAGACCGTCAAAGCATCTTCCGAACGGAAGAATGATAATCGTTGTCGGCAAGGAGCATCTTGTATACTACGGCGACCTTCCTTATTCGAGAATACCTATAGTGCCTATGGTATGCATTGAGGTTGCGGGTCAGTTCTACGGCAAGAGTCCTATAGAAAGTCTTATACCTTATCAGAAGGAATACAACTCCTGCAAGAACAGGCTACACGAATACACAAAGCGTGTGTGTCTCGGCAATCTCGCCGTTGAAGAAGGCAGCATCGACGTTGACGAGTACGAAGAAAACGGGCTCGAACCCGGTGCAATACTCCCCTACAAGGCAGGCTACAACAAGCCGAGTTTTATGGAAAGCGCTTCGCTTCCCTCTGAGATTATGCAGGAAATGTACAATCTTCGTTCCGATATGGAATATGTTGCGGGTGTTTCTCAGCTTATGGTTATCGGTGCAACGCCTTCCGGTGTTACATCGGGTACGGCTATTGAGAACTTGAGAGAAATAGACAACACACGTCTTTCTCTTACAGGCGACCACGTCAGAAACGCCGTAAAGGAGCTGGCCGAACTTATTCTTGAAATCTACAAGAAGTACGCAAAGACGCCGAGAATTCTAAGTTATGCCGGTTCAAACGACATAGCGAAGGTATTGACGTGGTGCAATCAAGACATCGAGAACACGGACGTTGAGTTTATCACCGAAAACGAGCTTCTCTACAGCGAAGACGCACAGAAGCAGAAGTTTGTGGAAGCCTATCAGATGGGTCTTTACACCGACGACAACGGCAGGATTACCGAAAGAGTCAAAATCAAGGCTCTTGACAGCATGAAGTTATCGAGATACGACGAGCTTTTATCCATAAACCAGCTTCACTTACAGAAAGCACAAAGAGAAAATGCGTTTTTCGTTGAAGGCATACTTCCGTCTGTTTCGGACACAGACAACCACGTTATTCACATCGAGGAACACGAAAGATTTATACTTCAGATGAATTATGAGCTTATAAAAAAGAAGCAGCCTGCGTTGGCACAGGCATTTGAGGAGCATTTCAGAGAACACAAGAAGGCAATTACACAGCAAGAATTACAAAAGCAGGCTATGTTACAGCAGGCTATGATGCAGAACGGACAGAACTAAGGAGGTTTTATTATGAACAGTGAAGAAAAGAACTTTGATTCGGCAAGAAGTGAAGTCGAGGCACTTTTTGGCAGTGAGCAGGCAGTCGACGACGTTATCCCGGAGGACACGGCAGAGCAGGTACAGGAGGAAACTCCTGCAGAAGAAGTGTCTGTCGAAGAAACGGTATCGGAACAGGCTATGGCTCAGGCAGAGGAAGCGGTAACTGTTGCAGAACAGGCGGCAGCAATCGCACAGCAGAAGGATGCTGAGGTTCAGCAGCTTTCACAGGAGCTCGAAGCTGAAAGGCAGAGAAGTGCGGCTCTTCAGAAGCAGAACCAGGAAATGAGTGCCCAGAGAGAAGAAGAAATCATTGAGGAAGCACTTGTGCCTCCCGTTCTTGACATTGCATCCCTTGCCTTTGAGTCTCCCGAAGCACAGGCAGAGGCACAGAGAAAGTATGCCGAGGAAATGACGGCATACAATCAGAAAATTATGGAAAAGGAGCTTGCACCCTTAAAGGAACGTGCAAGAAAGGCAGACGAGCTTGAAGTCATAGAGACCATGAAGGCTCAGGTTGCAGGTGACAAGAGATTTACAGGCTTTTCGGATATGATGCCGAGGCTTCAGAACATCATTAAGAACAACAAGGCTCTTGCAAATTCGGATATGTCTATGCAGGACAAGCTTATCCAGGCTTATGCCATTGCCCGCGGTGTTGATGCTATGGAGGCTCCCGAACCCGAGCCCCCAAAGGAAATGACAGCAGACGAGTTTGTAGACAAGTACAAGCAGAATCCCGATTTCAGAAAAGCTATCGAGCAGATAAGAATTGCCGAGCTTAACGACAGTCAGCAAGTGCCGCCCCTTGCATCAAGCACAGGTGCAGGGAATGTAGCACGAAATATAAAAGAAAAACCCGAAACACTCAGCGAAGCATCTGAAAGAACACGTCAGATGTTCCGCTCATAAAAACAAAGGAGATGAAAAAATATGAGTATTGGTGCTCAGAACATCAAGAAGGTTGAGCAGGCGTTAAAGTTTAACTATCTGCCCGCCTTTGAAAATCAGATTAACACAAAGGCTTCTCCCTTTTTCGCAAAGATTAAGAGAGTTTCCTTAAAGAACAACACCATCGTAGCAACTGCTCCCGTTGGTCTTTCCGGCGGCTTCGGTTACAGCTCCGAAGGTATGGCAACACCTGCGGCAGGTCCTCAGAAGTACGAAGGCTTCAAGCTTTCTGCTGCCGACATGTATGTAAACGTATGCATTTCTCAGAAGGCTGTAAAGCTTGGCGGCAGTTCAGGCTCTATGGTTGACATCCTTGACGGCGAAATCAAGGGTGCATATGAGGCTGCAAAGTGGAACGTGGCACGTTCCGTATTTGGCAACGGCACAGGTGTGCTTGTTTCGTGTCAGTTTGGCAACTTCGCAGATAATAGCACAACAAGCACAGCAACTAATGTTTCCGACATCAAGAATGTTATCGAGGGTCTTATTGTTGACATTTATGAATCTGCAACCGGCAACAAGGCTGATACATTAAGAATCAAGAGCGTTGACAGAGTCAATAAGACTGTTACATTCTGGGAGCCCACTAACAGTGTGCTTGCAAACACAAGCTACTTCCTTACTGTTCAGAACTCTTACAACAACGAAATCACAGGTATCGGTGCTATCTTCGACGACGCTGTTGACGAAATCTACGGCGTAAAGAAGAGCGAAAACCTCTTTATCAAGCCTGTTGTAAGAGATGCAGGCGGTGACATTTCCGATGCTATCATCAGAGATGCACTCAGAGAAGCAAGTGAAGTCAAGAACAACGACGTTGATATGCTTCTTTGCGGTTACAAGGCTTACGATGCGTATGCAGAATACCTCAAGGTTAACAACATCAGCGTTGTTGACAAGGTTATTGCAGGCGGTTTCAAGGCTATCAACTTCAGACTTGACAACAGAGAAATCGACCTTGTTACCGAAAGATTCGTTCCCGACTACGAAATGTGGGGTGTCAACTCCGACTCCTTCAAGTTCCACTGCACAGACTGGGAATTCGCAGACCTTCAGGGCGGCGGTATTTTCAATCTTATGGAAAATCAGTCGGTTTACCGTGCACTTCTTGCCAACTACGGCAACCTTATGTGCGACAATCCCGGCGGTTGTGTAAGAATTCACAACATCGGCACAGCTGTTTAAGTGATTACATAGCTTACCTCACCCTCAAAAGGGGTGGGGTTGGCACTTGCTGAAACACAAATACAGTCCTATTCAAAATATATTTTCAACAAAGGCGGTGTAAAAGTGAAATTACTAAAGGTTTTTGAAAAGGTAAACCTTGTTTTTCCTCTTGAACAGAGGGATTTTCTCAGTTACTTTGAAGATACTGTGGCTGAGCTTTCTTCAATGTACGGCGAGAAGTTTATATTTTCAGACGGCAAGTATGATTTTACACCGCCTGAATCTATCAATTCGGAAGTTCCGGTATTGGAATACTATCAAAAGGCAATTACCGAGAACATTCTTTTTCTTGCAGGTGCAGGAGACGAACACAAAAGCGAATTTATGAGGCAGGCAAAAGACGCCTATCTCAAATACTGGAGCGACAACGCAAAGGGCAAAAAGTTAAGGAGGAACGGGTGGTAATGTTTGACAGCGGTATCAAGGTCGCAGACCTTATAGAAGAAATAAAGAACGAAGCTGACATTGCAATTCCTATTTCCGATGCTTCCTACGTCGGATGGCTTAATGCGTTGGAACAGCTTATTTATTCGGAAATTATAAAGGAACAGGCGAAGGTCTTGGCTGTTCCCGAGGCACATACGGTAGAGCTTTCAACGATTGACGTTCCCGAAGGTCAGGACGGCATAAGGTTTGAAGACATTTATGCGGTATACAGCGATGGTTTACAGCTGAAGTTTTCTACCCTTACAAGCGGTGTGATTTTTTCGAAGACATACTACAAATCAGAAAACAATCTTGGTCTTTCCGAGGATGTAAGCGGAGAGATTAAAGTTATATACACAGTAAGACCGTCAATAAAGACGGTTGACAGCATCGAGGACGGCGTTGTTATGCTCCCGACTGAGTTTATCGACCTTGCAAAGGCGAAGCTCAGAGGTGAGGCTTACAAGCTGGCAAATGAGGATGTTTTGGCGGCAAAGTGGCTTAACGACTACAACGTCTTACTTGAAACATTCAAGGCGTGGGTTCAGAGCAAGGCTCCCGCATTTGGCATATAAGGCGGTGGAACTATGGCAAAAAAGGAAGAAGGGCTTACATATCTTCAGATGCCTCTGCCGTCGGCATCCAAAAAGTCGAAGCTTGTCAAGAAGACGTGGCAGGGTTACAACAGACGGCAGACGGTTGATACGGGTATGCTTTCGGTTGAAAGCAACGTTTCAACGGCCGAGGCTCCGTATCTTGTGCCGGCAGAAAAGGCACAAACTGTTACGGGGACCACGCACGATGGTTCTATCGGCATAGGTTTATTCGGATTTGCCGACTTTCTTATCTACATATACGGGACAAAAGAGGAAGACGACAAGTACACGATATACATTGAAAAGATTACGGTCGAAGACGGTGCTTACAAGATTATAAAAGGCGTTCTCAAAGAAGGCGCTTCGGAAGATGATTGCAAAGTTCAGAGAAGCGTCGTGCAGTTCAACGTATACAACGTAGTAACTGACCCTGCAGAAGGCATTTATTACAAGAAGATACTGGTTTTTCCTGACAAGGTTTCGCTTGATTATGAAGTTGAAGAGGTTGAAGAAGCTCCGACGAAAGACGACACAAGGGAACACGTTACATATAAGTGCGGCGACAAGTTTTACAGGTTAGAAGAAGACCTTGAAGCGCAAGAAAAGGAAGTCAAGGAATACGAGGAGCTCCCTTGTTTTTACCTTGGCAACGCATACCCTGACATCAAGTATGCTACGGTTCATTTGTCAAGGCTTTTCGGTGTTGACGACG
Organism: uncultured Oscillospiraceae bacterium; assembly: GCA_964614955.1. Lineage (GTDB taxonomy): Bacteria > Bacillota > Clostridia > Oscillospirales > CAG-382 > UMGS1387. Next base: position 26,862 of record CAZTNR010000001.1, read on the forward strand.
GCAGGGTTTACGCAAGCGGTTTCAACGACTATGCAAACTGGAACCTTGACACCGAAGACGAATACAACGAAGCAAACGCGTGGTGTTCTTCATCCGGTGCAAACGCCAAAGCGGGCGGTGAATTTACGGGCATTACGGCATTTCAGGGGCACGTAATATGTTTCAAAAAAGATTTTATGCACGAGCTTTACAACACCAAGAATCCCTTCAGGATACAGGACATTTATGCCGAAGGGTGCATAGACAACAGGACGATTCAGGACGTTGATGGTCAGCTTATATTTGTGTCCGAGGACAACGTAAAGGTATACACGGGGTCAAATCCGAGAATTCTCAGTTACAATCTCGGCATCAAGGAATACAGAAACCCCGTATCGGGCACAGACGGCAGAAACTACTATCTTTACTGTCAAGACGAGAATGGTGAAGGGCACGTATTTGTGTATGATACCTTCTGTTCGTCCTGGTCGAGAAGGAATATTGATGTTGACGGCGTTTGCGGTTTCGCAAAATGCAGTCACGGTATGTACTTGTGTTGCAATGACGGTGAAAGCACAAGTCTTGAAAAGCTTGACACGGGCGTTTATGGCACCTGGGGCTTTGAAACAGACCTTGTTACAAACGAAAGCTGTGACATAAAGCACATTGAAAAGCTGCAGATGTTCTGTGACATATCCGAGGGTGCGAGGCTTGCCGTGTGCTTCAAATATGACAACGAAGAAGGTCTTCACGAAGTGTGGAAATGCCTAAGACAGCGAAGCGACATACAGAAAGTTATCCGTGTAAAGCCGAGAATGACGGCGCATCACGGGTTTAAGATGCGCGTAGAAGGCTACGGATTTGTGAGAATACGCAGTATGGAGTTACTTGTTCAAGGAGGCGGTGATTTATATGTTTAACAAGCCAATCGAGGAAATGGATTTCAAAGAGCTGAGGAGTGCTGTTCTGCTGATTTACGACGCCTTCGAGAAACATAGGCGGGAGCTTGCCGATCTTCTTGAAAATCTCGGTATGGATAACTTCTCGGGTGTATTCAAGAAAGAACTGGATGGGATGCTTGCAAGCGTTTCGATTACGGAAGAGGGCATTCAAACTATGGTGTCCAAGGCGAACGAATATACTGACGAAAAGCTAAAGGAATACTCGACAACCACTCAGACGGCTGACCGAATCACAAGCGAGGTCGGTGTTTTAAGGGGTGAGGTTGCGAATACATATTCGACAAAAGATCAGACGGCCTATGAGATTTCGGCAGCTGTCACGAGCGTAAACGAAAACAACGGAGAACGTGATGAAAGAATATCTGAGCTCGAGCAGACTGCCAATAAAATAGAAGCCAGCGTGGAATCGGCGAAAACGAGCGCATCGATAGCAGAATCCAACAGTAGTCAAGCGTTGCAGACATCGGATATGATACGAACGGTTGTTTCTAAGCAGACAGAAATAAGGGATGCAGAAACGGTTACAGACGAAACCGGAATGGTCGATGAAGATAAAATTTACAGAGTTTTCGACGAAAAAATTGGTGATACATTCTATTACTATGATTCAAAAAACGAAAAATGGACGCCTTTCTTATGCAACTCAATGTTCTCGGTGTTTGAGCAGACTGCAGAAGGGTTCATACTAAAGGGAAATGTCTCCATAGACGGCGACCTCATAGGTGGAACGGTTTCAGGCGTGACCGTAACTACCACTACAGACGGTATTGGCGACGAAGTCAGGCTAAACAGTGACAACGACAGTCTTGAATTGACTTATGGAAATGACAACGTAATAGGGCGCTGGAGCGTTAAAGACGGCGGTGCGACCAGCCTTGCCGCGATAAACAATGCAATTCTTTACGCTGAAGGAAAGTGGATTTTTACAGGCGGTGTTGATTTCTTTTATGCTTCGGTCTCGGGTCTTGGTGTAGTGCCTGTGTTCGGAGAATAGGTGACGGTATATGGCAAAAGTTGAAATTGTAGAATCCGACGTAATTGAACTTAGTTTCAGGTTTCGCATTTATGATATCGAAGAAGAATTTTACGGTGCTCAAATATGGTGGAAGGCGGGTCCTGTATTCGAACCTACAATAGACGGATGGTCAGACGAAGCGATGATGACGTTTAACGGTGATGACATCATTCCCGAAGGCGTGACCGAATGCAAGAGTGATACAATTTTCGGTTACAAATGGACAGAAAATTCGGACGTCACTCCCGATTTCGGAACAAGTCATTTCAAGGTCGGTCTTGTTTATCACTTCTCTTTTAACTATGTCAAAGAGGGCGAATTCGGAGTTTTCAACTCGCTTGCAGACGTTGTAATCAAGGACAGCGCGAGCTATGACGCCGAATTGCCATTGACCATTGTACAGGCGCTTCCCGGAAGTAATTCAGCTTATTTCGAATGCGACTTTGGGGGCTTATTTTCGGGCAATTATATTGATGACTTTGCATATTCCACTATCACAATATTCCGTGCGGATGGCGTTGTAATGGCGCCCGAGTTTTATTACGAGGACATTGAGACCGCGCTGACGGTACTGGAAAGAAACGGTAGTGTGGTTAAGTGGGAAATGCTTGTGGGGGACACATTCAACACGCCTATTGGATTTTACATTCAAACTCAAACGCACACAAGACCAATCAATGCGGAAGATGGGTGGGATTCAATATATGCAACCCATTCAAGCAGTTCTTCTGAAACGGTGTATGTCACTTTAGTTGATGAGGATGCACCGGTATGCGAAATATTGGTGACGTTTAGGGATGCCAATTTCGCTTCCAGCGGAACAAGAGTAACGGGAACAATTAAAAACTGTCCAATAATTTCAGCGTCAGACTGGAATCAGTTTTGCTCCGACATCAATGCGGTAAGAGCCAAGGCAACCAAAAAGGGTGTAAACTTGCCTGAGTGGTATTTTGAATCCGTAGAGGGAGGCGTTACGGAAATGGGCGCCCTTCTGTTTAAAAACGTGTTTGATGCGGTTTGCGACACCTGCCCGAGTACGGTTGAAGTGCCCCAATCGAATGTTGATTTCGAAAAAGGCGTAGATATAAGCGGCGAAGCGTTATATATTCTTCTTGGTAGGCTCGCAGTTGCTCTACGGGAGAGCAGAGACTGTTATTGGAGTTTTAGCGACAATACATAACGAAAGGACGAACAAACTATGATTTATGGCGAATTTAAGAAAAGTCACGGCGACCATTACGGGTTTAACTACTGTTTTGAAGGTGAGATTCCTTCAGGCGAAGTGGTAATTCTCAAGGTTCCGCTTGTGACGGCAAACAAAAGAAGCGTCAACGACATCGGGTGGATGGTTGAGTGCGGAGTTGATGAGGATGCGGCTTCCGTATTTGTAAGCGGAACTCTCTCTTCGGTTGTTGGCGAAGGCTCGATATGGCAGGAGCTTATCCCGGGCGAAGATGTCAACAAGACACTTTCGGGCATCAAGATTACAAACAGTAGTGCAAATCCCTGCCGTGCCGTTGTCAGAGTCATTCTCTGTTAAGGAGGTATCGGTATGGCAGTAAAAGGCAATACATCAAAAAGGTACCCGAACTCGGGGCAGTATGACGAAGGTATTGGCAAGATTGCTGAGAACCACATAAACAACAAAGGAAATCCTCACGGAGTTACAGCTGAGCAGATAGGTGCGGCTGAAAAGGGGCACGGGCACGAGCTTGCGGGTTACAAAACAATACAGATTTCTCTTATAGGAATAACAACAGGCGGAAGCGGCAGTGAAGTCAATTTTATTACTGATACCACAATTACAGAAAGTGCTTTAGGAACATATCAGGTTGACTATCAAGGCGAAGCGAAATTAAAGGTCAATTGCGTTAGCAACAATGCAGGAATGTTTGAAGTCGGTTTCTATATTGACAATGTGCTTATGACTTCCGATGACAATTATAACTTTGAATGGTCAGGAGTTATTGAGCAAGGCATAAAAATTGTGCTTTATGACGGCACCGTAACCTTTGAACAGTTTGACGGAGTTGGCTATAAAAGCGGTTTTATGTCTCCCGAAATGCTCGCAATGCTTCTTTCGGCGGTAAGCAAAGAGGCGCTTGACAAGATTCTTGAGTCCTACTACGACGCCTCTGACATCAAGGCAGGGTATTACGACAGAACCGAAGTAAATGCCCTTATTGACGGCGTAAGGGTCATTGTAGACCGGGAGTACAACAAGGACAGCGGAAACGCTCAAAGCGGCAAGGCGGTTGCTCAAGCTATAGCCGAGGAAGTTGCAAAGATTATAAACTCCTCGCCCGAAGCATTGAACACGCTCTCTGAACTTGCAAAGGCACTCGGCAATGACCCCAACTTCGCAACCACCGTAATGACGGAAATCGGCAAAAAGGCGAACTCTGCCGACGTTTATTCAAAGGTTGTAATGGATGGGAAGCTTTCGGGCAAGGTTGATGTTGGTGCTGTATTAACACCTTCGGAAACAGAGGCGATGTTCCTTAGATACAACAGTCAGGTAAACAAAGAGGTTGACCACAAGATTGCGGTATCAGAGGCGAACATTGACAAGAAAAACGCGGACAACCAAACCGTTGTAAGCGGTCTCAAGGATGCGGCAGAAAGTGCGGCAAGTGAGGCAAAAGAAGCAAAGGCAAGTGCGGAAACGGCGGCGACAAACGCACAGACGCTTGTTGACCAAGCCAATGCAAGGCTTGACAATGTTTATGACAAGGAAGTTATGGACGAAGCTCTTGGCAAAAAGGCGAACAGCAACGAAGTATATCCCAAAAGTCAAACTTTTTCAAAAGACGAAATCGTCAAGGCTATTGCGGATGCTGTGGCGGGTCTTGTGGATTCCTCTCCCGAAACGCTTGACACACTAAAAGAGGTTGCCGCAGCTCTCGGCGATGACCCGAACTTTGCTACGACGATAATGACGCTTCTCGATGAAAAGGCGAATTCCAAAGACGTTTACACTACAGCTCAGACGGATGCGGCTATCTCGGAAGCGATAAAGGGCAAGGCAAGCTCTGCGGACGTTGCGGCGGCTCTTGAAAAGAAGGCGGATGCCGAAAACGTATACTCGAAGGACGAAGCGAGTGAGCTTCTAAGCAAAAAGGCGGACAAGTCTGAGGCTGCAAATGCAATCAAAGGCAATGCGGGCGGTGAGATTGTGGCAATAGATGACGTGAGTCCTGTTGAACACAACATTAGTGTCAAGCTTCGCAGTGAGAATCTTTTGCCTGTACCGTATTATGAAACAAGCAAGGAGCTTGGCGGTGTTACATTCACGGCGCAGGATGACGGTGGAATTCTTCTCAGCGGTACTCCTACTGAATATACGTATTTAAGATTATACAACGGTGCGGCTTTGGAAAAAGAAAAGCCTATTACCGTTTCTTTGACGGGTGAATTCACAAACGCTGTTTTTGATTTTGTGTTGCTGAATGCAAGCGGCATTGCGATTGCCGCGTTCTCTTCAACGACCGGAGACGGCAATGTGAGAACAATAAACACAAAGGACTATCCGATGGCAACTAGGTGGACGCTTACAATTAAAAGAGAAAAAAACGACGTCGAAACGACGGGTGTTGTTTATCCCAAGATTGAGATTGGTGAGGTTGTGACTCCTTATAAGCCTTGGGTTGATGTATCGGGCGTAAAGGTGACAAGGTGCGGCGACAACTTACTTCCTTATCCGTATTATCATACGACAAGAACGTCGAGTGGTGTTACTTTCACAGATAACGGTGACGGTAGCATTACATTAAACGGAACGGCAGAAGCAAACAACGCAGCAGGTTTTTATTTTATAAGAGGAATACCATTTAATTTTAAAGACGGTGTCACATATTATGCACCTGACTTTTCGGACAAAGGACTTTCACTTATTATTCTATATTTTGATGAAAACGGTACGAGTGTATACGGAAGAAATGCTGTTACTTGGAAAAAGGAATATGAATTTCAACTGATTTGGTTATCCGTTTCGAAAGCGGGAACGACTCTAACAAACGAGGTCATATATCCATATTTAAGTGTAAGAGAAGATGCTAAATACGAAAAGTATGAGGGTGAAGTTTTTGAAGTTGATGCCGAAACAAACACTGTAGAAATTCCTGCATTATATCCTACGACAACTCTTTTCACAGACATTGACGGTGCTGTGATTGATGCTGAGTACAACAAGGATTTGAACAGGGCATTCGGCGACATTGATTCGGCTCTTGATGCGGTTCTTGATGCGGTTCTTGCCATTCAGGACAGTCTCATAGGTGATTATGTGGCTGAAGAAGCCGCGACCGTTGACGAAGGTGGTGATGTTGTATGACTCCGGCCGAGAAGTTAATAAAGATTGCTGAGAATGAGCAAAGGGTTTACGATGCAGGGGTTGAAGCAGGTAAGGCTCAGGGTGGTACAGATTGGTTGTATTATGCAAACCGAGTAAACAACACTTTCGGCGGTGTTGAATTTCCTGAAAACACGGAATTTATAGGACGTTTCAAGGGTGCGGTAGATTACGGCTATATGTTTAATAATTGCAGTAACCTCAAATCGGTCAAAATGATAACCGAAACACCCGATACCGTTTTGAGTATGGTAGCCTTTTGCGCTATTGGTTCTAAAACACCGACACTTGAGCTTGTTGACTTATCGGAGTTCAACAAACAATACAGCAACACGTTTAATATGTTTTCTCAGCAAACTAAATTAAAGACTGTATTGGGTGCTATGGATTTAACAAGCTGTACAGATGCTACGAATATGTTCAGAAACAACGATTCACTTGAAGATGTAGAGTTTGCCGAGGGCACAATAAGCACAAATCTTGTTTTTTCTGCTTGTATAAATCTTAAAGCACAAAGTCTTAACAGCATTATGAGAGGTCATTCAAAGACATCAACAGGGGTTACATTGACGTTGCCTGCTTATGACATCGTTAAGGCAACCTATGATGCGGTTTACGGCGACGGTGCGTGGGATGCAATTGCGGCTGAGTACAGCAATATAACTTTTATGTACAGTTAAGGAGGACACTATGAAAATATCAACAAGAACAGTTTTACAGGCTGATGAGGGTATGATACTCACTGACGGTGAAAGCTACGGCAGAACGGTAATGCTCGCCGAAGGCAGAAGTGCTGAGGAGTTTCATGAGATTACCGAAGAAGAGTATGACGAGATTATAAGGGAGCAGGAAGCTTTGCCTGAGGAAGTACCTGACGAAGGTGAAGAAGTTCAGGAGGCAGAGAGCGATGGATCTTGAACACGAAAAGAGGCTAACGGACGTTGAAGGACGTGCAAAGTCCAACGCTCACAGAATTGACGAGCTCGAAAAGAGAGCCGATGACACGGAGAAGCTTGTGACAAGTGTTGCGGTTATTGCCGAAAAGCAAAGCACTATGGACGGCGACATAAAGGAAATGAAGGGCGACGTCAAGAAGCTTGTGGAAAAGCCCGGCAAACGTTGGGACGGTGCTGTTGACAAGGTCATATATGCAATTCTTGCCGGAATTGTGGCGTTTCTGCTTGCCAAAGGAGGTATCGGGTGATGGACAACATCAAATTGATTTTAGCTTTCATCGGCTTACTTGTTATCGGTATTATTTTTCTTGCCGGAGTCGGTGCGATTTTGCAATACTTCGACGGTGGAAAAGGAAAGTTCGCGAAAAAGCGTGAGGCGAAGAATTCGGCACCTACCCAAAAGAAAAAGAAATACGTCACATTTACAAAGAGAAAGTTTGACATCATTCTGTACCACGGCATTTTTTGGGTTGACTTATCCTATGTTCTCGCTTTTATGGACAAGGAACAGATTGCGGAAGCACTTTCGGTGCAGGCGATTACTTCGATTATCGGAGCATTTGCCGCGTATTGCATAAAGTCGGCTTTTGAAAAGAAAATCGGAAAGGAGAAGGAAGAATATGAAAGCGTTTCTGAAGAAGCTTACCAGTAGAAAGTTTATTGTTTCGGTTTCGGGCATTATCTCGGGTATTGTTCTGATTGCTTCGGGAAATACAACAGAGGGTGTTACGGCTGTTATTGCTTCGGTTGTGGCGTACTTAATCGCCGAGGGCTACATAGATGCAAAGGCGGTTGACGTGCTTGACAATGTTGTTGAGGAAACAAAGGACAAGCTGGAGGGTAACACAGATGATTAGTTGTTTTAAGGGTAAATTTAAAGTTACAAGTCCCAGAGGCTACAGAACCCTTGGCGGTGTTCGTCAGTACCACGGCGGGCTTGATTTAGTGGCTTTGGGCACTGACAAGGGTGTATACGCCATTGCCGACGGCAAGGTTGATGCGGTACCCTTCGAGGCAAACGGCTTTGGGTACTATGTAAGGCAGCTTCTTCCCGACGGCAGACGTATTTACTACGGGCATATGGCAAAGGGAAGCATTGTTGTAAAAGCAGGGCAGAGCATCAAGAAGGGCGACAAGCTGGGTATTATGGGTTCAACAGGTGCATCAACGGGTGCGCACACTCACATTGAGCTAAGAATACCGGGAACGTCGAAGACAAGTCTTGACATATCCGAATTCACAGGTATTCCCAACGCACAGGGTACTTATGAAATGGATGAGCTTACAGCCGAGGAGGCAAAGGAAAACATCCGCAAGAAGTGCGGCTTTGAGGCTCAGACGATGGAATATCTTTCAAAATACAAATGGGCTGACGATTTATTCCTGAAGCTTTGGAAGGCTATGGAATAAAGCACAAAACACCTTACATTGTCCGATAACAGACGTGTAAGGTGTTTTATTATATGAGTATAAAAACGAAACGGAGGTTTTATTATGGCAAACAATAAATACGACCTTTACGGCGACATACAAGACCAGTATCAGCTCAAGGTCAATTACGATGATGCAAAAAAGAAAGGCGATGCAAAGGGCATGGAAGATGCCGCAAAAGCCGCTACGGCCGTAAGACAAAGAATGACCGACAATGGTTATGGTAACCTTGCAAAGCAATTTGAAGGCTACAACACGGCACAGATGGGAAATTACCTCAAGTATTATCCTACACAGGGCAAAAGCTCATTCAGAGACTATCTGAAGGGGTCTAAGCTTGTTACGGAATACGGCTACACCCCCGAGCAGATTGATAAAGCTATCGGCTGGAATAATGCGACCAAAGAAATTACGTTCAACGGAATGAATGTTGGTAAGGCAGACACAATCGTTGATGGCACTTCGTATTTTGAAAACGGCTTTTTGGACGGCGTGATTGATAACATCATTACTCACGAAAGCCTTACTCCGAAAGTTTCTTCTACGTCGAGTGAAAATATACAGAAGCTTCTCGGAATTCAGTTCAACGACAGAAACGAAAACGACGCAAAGCGTGACGAACTATGGTCCGAAGCCAAAGCCAACCCTTTCGAAACGGATGTGGGAAAGGCTATTATGGCAGATTACAACCTTAAAGCCATGCAGGGCAGAGACAACGAGGCGGCAAGCGGTGCGGCATCAAACGGTGGAAACATCGATTCGTTCGCAGCAGCAAACGCGCTTAGGCAACAGGCGTCTCTTACGGCTAAGGGACAACAGCAGGCTATAGCGGCGCAGTCGGCGAGAATAAACGATTTAAGAGGCGTTCTTGGTGATATTGTGGGTACACAGCAGATTGAAAATCAGGGCACACTTGAAACAATCGATGCACAGGCGAATCTCGAACAGAGAGATTTTGAAAACAAGGAAACAGAAAAGCTCAACGACCACGGTATCAATGTTGATATTGCAAATATTACAGGCTATGTTCCCGAAGACTGGTCTATGTATTTCAACGACGACGGCACAGTTGCTCCTCAGAGTACTCTTGCGAGGGATGAGGTTGAAGCGGCGAACGCACTTGCAGACAAGCAGCTTGGTTATAATCAGGTGTTGGGGCTTGCAGGACTCGAATCCGAAGAAAACATCGCGAAATTCAAGGCAACTTCGAGTGATAGTTCCGACAGCGGTTCGGGCTCGGAAAGCGGTATGACAGGCTCTCAGGCCACAACTGCACTCAAGAACGGCGAGGTAAACGAAACCGCGATTAAAGCCTACAACGATGCGTATGGCTCAAACTATACCGTAGACAACCCGCCTGCGATTGCGTACAGCAATTTGGACGACGGACAGAAACCAGACAGCGACGGTTCTGCGTGGGACGCCTGGTATGATGAATTTGAAAACGAGAAGGTAAAAGGTTTTCTGACAAGTTACATCAAGCCGTATTACGACAGTTCTACTTTGCCCGACGCAGGAAAACTCAAAGATTTGATTTTGGAAAAAACAGCAGATTACGACATCGGTGTCGAGGATGCAAGAAAGATTATGTCGGTATTTGGGCTCGATTCCACATGGCTCGAGGATTACCGAGACCGTTGGGGATTTAATTCAAAAAAAGGTATGATTAAAAAGTAAGGTGCTGCTTAAGAAAACGAGCTATTTATAAACAACAGCAAGGAGAAGAAAAATGGCATTTGTAAAAGCAAACAAAAACAACTCCGAAACAGAGAAAAATGGCGGCTTTGTAAGAACCACTTCTGGTGGTAGCTTTGTTAAGGCCGCAACAAGCGGAACGGCGACGAAGAACAACGGCAGAGAAAACGGCGAAACCAAGGTCGCTAACGGCAAAACTTATGATGCCGTAAAATCGCAGTATGATGCGGATAAATTCGGCAAAGGCAATATCGACCTTACTGCGCGCCCTATTTATAAAAACGCCGACGGCAAAATTTCTACTGTAAACAGTATGTCTATAAACGAGGATGGAAAAGAGGTTCTTATTCCTACTATCGTCAATGATAAAAACGGTAATGCGAAAATGCTTACCGAAAGAGAGGCTATAGAACACTACCACAACACCGGTGAATTTCTTGGCAAGTTCGACACCGTTGACGAAGCCAATGAATACGCAAACGCTTTACACATTGACCAGGACATATATTATTCCAATTTGTACTATGGAAGTGAAGAAAACCGCGAAAACGAGGTTAATGACGTTGGAAACACACGCCAACAGCCTTTAACGGCAGAAGATTACAAGAATTTTTCTGCTTACTTCAAGAAACAACTCGCCGAGTCTCTCCCTAAAAACAAAGGCGATTTTGACGGAAAGAAAGTACGCGAGCTGACGAAACAGTATGCAGCAGTTCAGGCGGCAATTTACGAAAATAACCTCAAGAACGGTTTTACAGGTACCACTCCTATCGGCGACAACATTGCAAATTTATACAAGGCGCACGGGTATGATTTTCAGAAGCTGTTTCCCGACCTTTACGATGCCTATTCAACAGGCAATGTAGAGGCGTTTGCTTATCAGAACAGCGGCGAGTACAAGGTAAAGGTCGATGACAAGCGCAAAGCCGAAATTGATAAGGTTCTTTTCGACCTTGGCAAAACCTTTGACGAACAAATAAAGACAGCCGAGGACGAACTTGCCGTTCTCGAGGAAAAGCAGTACGCAATGGGCGGCAAAACTTTAGCCCACAACCCCTTCATAAGACCGACCGCTAACTACTCTGTCGAAGATATCACCAAGTGGAAAAACGAAGGTGTGGACTTCGGCGAAGAGATTGCTTCCAAGAAAGCAGAGATAGAATCAATCAAGGCATACTATACCTCTGTTTCCGAAGTGTTTAGGGCGAAGAGCCAGCCTGACTTTGAAGAAAAAAGCAAGTATGTTTTAGGCATAACACAAGACAAAGGAGAAAGCACAAACAGCTATTTGCCAAAAGGCTTCTACGAAAAAGTTGCCAGAGAACACAATAAAGACAAAAAAGACTTAACATTTTCAAACGAAGACGGATCTACATACACAGTTACTGTGGACAAGAACGGTTTAACAGACGATGAATATGGCACCCTGATGTATATTCTTAATACGCAGGGTGCAGAGGCGGCTGACAAATTCTATGAAGGAATTGCATTCAACAGAAACAGCAACATTGCACAAAGCGTTCACGATACCTTTCAGGAAACGGAAAAAGGCGGGCTGTTTCAAAAGATAGGTGCCGGCATTGGCGAAACGGCATACGCGCTCGCTTCCGGCGTTGAGGGCTTGATAACAGCCCCCATTAATATGGTTGCCGATATGACGGGAGTGGGGAGTGGATACTATGCTCCCTCTGTCAGCCAACAGGTAACCGCAAAGAACATCGAAAGCGCTGACGGACTCGGAAGAATTGGTCTTCAGGCAGTCCAGACTGCGCCTCAGATTGCAGGAGTCGTCGCCGCGGCGAAATTCGGTGGCCCTACTGCAGCCAACGCTTTTCTCGCTTATACGGCTTTCCCAAGTTCGTATGTGGACGCAAGAAACAGAGGTGCGAGTGAAGCGCAGGCGTTAAATAAGGCAGGACTTGACACGGCTCTCGAACTTGCTACAGAAAAGTTCCTCGGCAACACAATCGAGGGTTCAGGCACAACGTTCACCGGTTTAGTCGGTTCTGCTGTTAAAAAGACCGGCATTGGTGCGAAAGTGTTTGACTTTTTCAGCGACGTTGCTTCAAAGTATCCCAACATAGGCACGAGCTTGAGACTCGTGGGTAAGAGTAGCGGTAGCGGTATTTCGGAAATGGCGGAAGAATACACGGCGTCGTTCTTTGCGCCTTACGTTGAGAATATCGTTTACGGCACAACAAAGAAGGCGGAGCTGTGGAACGAGGAAGAGAAAGAATCGTCTGCCGTTGGTTTTATCACGGGTTTAATCCTCGGAGAGGCGAGAAATGTCAATTTGTACAGCTATATCGCAAACGGAGACTATGGAGCGAGGATAGCCGAAATCTATTCTCTCTCTGATAAAGCTGTTACAGCCGACTATCTTAAAAACATAGATGTATCAACCCTTACCGAAATCGCAAGATATGAAAACGAAGGTTTCGATTCTCTTACAGAGCAGGAACAGTCGGAAATGGTTGCAAGGGTTAGAAGCAGAATTGAAAGCGGAATTACTCCCGAGGAAGCACGAGCAGAACTTCTTGAAGAAGAAACACTTCGTGCCGCAATCTTCGGAATGGAAGACCTCGCAAAGCAAGGATACGCTTACGAAGAAGCTTCGAATAAACTTCGCAAGCAGGGCGTAGATGTTAACAAGTACTCGGAATTTGCGAAGCAGGCATACGAGATAGGCGAGCAGAAAAAGCCTTTAATGCCCGAAATTCCTCCGGTTGCCGTTGAAATGGCAAGAGAAGGAAAGTCGTCAAGTGAAATTGCTGATACGCTTGTCAGTGCCGGCAAGGAAAGCAGCGTCGAGCGTGCAATTCGTGCAGCGAACGCGGCAAAGAACAAAGTGTTCTCGGAAACACTTATGCCCGAAATGACTGTAGTACAGAGACAGAAAGCGATGCAAGACCGTATCATTGCAGAAAATAAAGCAGAAGAAGAGTACTTTGCTGAGAAGTACAACAACACGATGTCTGAAGCAAAAGAAACTCTTGGAAATGGGTTTAATTACGCTTTTATTTCAGATGCCGTTAACAAGATATCAAGCAATCTCCTCAAAAGCTTTGCAGAAGAAAACGGCACGCACATTTCGGCGGGACGGGTAAAAAACATCGTACTTGAAGCAATCGTAGCTCGCGGCGAAGTAAGCAAAGAAAACATTACAAAGCAGCTTGCCGACGCTTTTGCTATGAGTATGCCTGTTGCTTCGAAGACGTATCAGACTTTGGTATCGCCGGGAACTTCGGCAACAGAGGCTCTTACAAATTATGCTCTAAGAGGTGAGATTTCTAACACCGTTGCTGACAAGGCTTCGCTTGAGGAGGCAGGAAAGCGTTTTAAGGCTATTTCGGATTCTGCGGCAACTCAGGTAGCGAATGCGAGAAAGCACTTATATGGCACATCTGCACTTGAAACAGTCACTGTACCTGCGGTCACAAACACAGAGTACATAACCGCTGAAATGACAGATGCCGAAAGGTACGAGATTCTCAAGGACAAAAAAATAACATTAGCTAAAGCTAATGCCGAGTTATACAACAAATACTACGAGCAGATGCCGCAGCTTCTTGAAGACAAGCTGAAAACAAAAGATGCCAAAAAGCTTATCAAAAAGATAGCAACCGATTTTGGAGTTTTTACCGAATACGAAAATAAAGATTTTGATATAAAGTTCGAGTTTGGCAGGAACAATCTTGATGAAAGCATAGGCAAGCAGAAAGGAAACTACGATTTATATGCGCAAATGCTTTCGTGCTTCTCTGATGTAATATCAAATGCTGTCGGAATAGAAGTTCACAATCGAAACAACGACGGCTATAAGGTTGACATGACTTTGAAAAACGTTTATGTATTATGCAGCGCTTTTGAGAACGACACCGACATTGTGCCTGTAAAGCTATCCGTCAAGGAGTTTGTTGACAAAGAAAACAGGTTATACGTTGCTGTTGCGCTTGAAAGCATAAAAAAAGACAGGGTCGTAAGCATGGGTGTTCAGGATAACCTGACTCACGTCCGTACCTCGCCTGCCATTATCAGTATACGCGATATTTTCAGAAATGTCAACCCTTTGGATGTAGATTTTCTTAAATACATTCCCGACGATTTTTTGAACGAAGAACAAATTGCGGCAAAAAACGGTGTCAATTCAGACTTGAAAAAGGCACCCGAAAGTGATACAATGATATCAGAGGTTGAAAATACTTCTTCAGAGACCGAAAACAAGGAAGATATCAGGACCCGATTCAACGAGTTAACAAACAAGCTCTCAAAAAAATACGGCGAAGGTGCCGTAAAGGAAGTTCTTATATTTTCCGCCGACGTTGCCGACGGTGCAGCTTCTGATGTGAGTGATATCGCAGGCAAAAGAATAAGCGGTAAAAAGCTGCTTCCTTCTTGCATTGAAGCAATGGCTGCCGACAACGACGCTGATGCTGCAGCTGCTATATCCGAAAGCTTTTCCGATATTTTCGTTTCTGCAAACATATCTGTGGAAATGGTACGCGGTGTTATTGACGAAGCAAGTGAAAGAATAGTTTCCAAGAGAGCTGAGCTTGAAGAAAAGAACGGCGTTCCTTCGGTCGGCGAAGGAAACGTTGAAGCAGAAACGGCAGAAAAAGCAGCAGAAAGTGTGCAGAACGTGTCTGAAAATTCGTCGGACTCTGAGTTCGACGAATGGAAACCAGAAGCAAAGACAGATAAACGCACAAAGTTCGGTGAGAAAGCAAAGCCTGAGGATACTGTTTCCACGGTGTTTGATTTTGGTGATGGCATTGACGCGGATGCATTGGCTGTGTTTGAAAAGGATAAACATTCACAAAAGGAGATAAATAACGATGTCAATACGACAAAAAATAAAGAACAGAACAGAAATTTTGTCGAAAGCGAAGAAATCGGAAAAGATAATAATACTGGTGAGAGATTTGGCGTTTTACAAGCCTCAGAAACAGGCATTGAACTTCGCGATAGAAACACTGGATCTTTGGATACAGAAGCCGACAGAAGAACAGCTGACATCTCAGGAAACAGAGATGCTGAAGTCGGAGATATCAAGGATACAAAAAATGAAACCGGAAGACTTTTACGAAGAACTGAAGACCGTTCTTTAGAAGAAATCTGCGAATCAGAAAACTTCGTTAATCTTTCGCGGTTTATCGGAGATGAAATTTCCTCTGCCCAGTCAAAAGCGTTTATAGATGCTTACATAAACGGCGAACATGGTGAAAGCGAATTTGATTTGATGCAGCTTGTTGCATACGATGTCGTTTCCGATGAAAACAACAACTTGCGAGAAATCTTTTCGGACAACGTTGACGAGTATTTTCTTTATGATTCGCTTGATTCTACTCAGGACATAACCGGCAAGGCGGTGCCTGATGATGTACGTGAACGATTTAAGAACACGGTTGTAAAGAGCTCTAAAGGCAGTTTAATTCCCGTTTATCACGGAACCGACAAATACTATCCGAATCTGAAACGAGGAGAAACAGGTATTCACTTTGGCAGCTATGCTCAAGCGGCAAACAGGGCAAAAGACAAAGGGTTTGATACGCCATATTTTGTCAAAGCGTACTTAAATATCACGAATCCTGTAATAATAGAAGATGACTTTTTCAACTGGAACGCACCCCAACTTGCTCACGCTTTGAGCCGCACCGGTGTAATTACGGCAGACGAAGCTGTGAAATATTTTGAATCAGCGAAACTCGAAAGCATTGAAAAAGCTAACGAGGACATAGTACAAAAGTTAAAAGAACTTGGGTATGACGGCATAATCTATCAAAACGCTGTTGAGGCTGTAAACGGAAAGTCATACATAGTGTTTGATGAAAGTCAAATTTTCAGGCTCGACGGCGACGATAACTCTACGAACAAGGAGAACACAGAAAATGGCAGAGAGCAGACAGGAATACCGGGTACAGAAAGCGAAGGACATACCGGAGGAAATGTATCAGCTCTAAAAACAGACCCAAGACAAGGAACTGAAAATTCCGAACTTCTCTCTTCAAAAAACGGCATTGTTACCTTAAAGAAGCCAAAGGGGTACGAAAGTGCGTTTAAAAAATCCGAGCGAATAATCGTAGGGAAGGAACATATAACCAACGGCTTTGTAGGAATCCGCAAGTCTTTGGTCGATACAGAAAAAGTTAAGACCTACGCAAACAAGAAGTGGTCGAACGTTTCAGAAAATAACGAGTTTGACTTGACAAAGCATTTTACCGAGGGTGCAAACTTAATGATTACGGGAGACCCGAAAGTAATAGAAGTACCCAGGGTAGCTCGTGCGTATTCGTTCAAAATTGACGGCGGTTATTATATTTATAATCAACAATTTGTCGACGCCTTTGCCAAAGACGGAAATACGTTCTGGGTGAATCCCGAAAAGCCGAACAGTGCAATGGGTATAAAGAACGCTGACGGTGAAAGCATTGGTCTTATAATGCCCATACGTTCGTCATCAAAGAATGATGCTTCTCTTGCCGAACAAACCGCCAAGAGACACAACGAAGCAAAATACGCAAGTGAGGTTCTTGAAGAAAAGAGACAAGAAAAGGCTTCAAAGAAGGAAACTGCAGAGTTTTCTTATTCGTTGGATGATTCGGAAAGCGATTTGACGCAACGACACTTTTCGCCATCAGAGAAGGTAGTGCAGGCTTTTGCCGATTCGATTGACAAGTGGCTTTCCGGCAATATGAAGTCAAACGAATACTTTGAACTCGGCGAACCCCCCACGGTTCTCAAAGAACTTGGTGCAAAGGACTTGCCCGTGATAATGTCTCAGGATGTTATTGTTAAAATAACAGGTGAAAAGCACAGCATAAGTCTTGATGAAATTAAGAGACTACCCGAAGCGATACACGACCCGATTATGGTATTCAGCTCGGCAACCGTTCCGAATGCTTTTGTGCTTATAACCGAGCTTACAGACAAAAGCGGTAACGATGTTGTTGTAGCGTTGCATCTCAATAAAAAGCAAGACAGACTTTCTGTAAATCGAATCGCAAGCGTTTACGGCAAGGGCAATGTTGCAAATTTCGTCGAAGCTCAGTCGGAACTTGGAAATCTGCGATATGTTGACAAAGAAAAAAGTCAGCAATGGTCTACGAGCAGAGGGCTCCAATTGCCCAAGCTGGTTCAGTCCATTACTGACAATGACAGTATACTACAAAAAGAGGATATTGTCAATAGTATTTTATTCGAGAACGGCGAAAAAGATTCAGGAAATATTCAGAAGAATGTTGCCGAAACAGACAATGAGTATCTTGAGGCTGTCGAAAGCGGTGACGTGGAAAAGGCTCAGAGGATGGTTGATGAAGCGGCGAGAACGGCGGGATACAATTCTCCTTTGCTTTATCACGGAACAAGTGCTTTTGGCTTTACCGAGTTTGATTTATCGAAGGCGGACGACGGCAGAACTATCTTTTTGACAAGCAGTGAGGAGATTGCTTCTACTTATTCGGGCGTAGACGGAAAAAGAAAAGTTTCTGATATATACACTGAAAAAGTTGAAAACATGTCCGTTCCTGAGCTTGCTAATGCCCTTAACGAAGTTACAGAAAAATACGGAGCATCTGAGGATGGTGACAAGAACCGCTATTCATATTATGACTATGGGAAAGTAAATCGTCTTATAAGCCAAGTTAACACCGGGCTTGAGGAATTGAGACCGACGATTGACGGCAAAATAAGCGAATATGCCGAAAGAATGTCCGAGGATTTCAACGACAAAGATGCGAAGGTTCACAAACAGCTTGTCGAACTCAAGGAAAAGCTTGACAAGTGGGAATACGACAAATTATCTACTCCCATTTACATGTTACTGCACCACACCGATGTTTTCTCGGGCAGTGCAAATGTGAAGAAGGTCGCCGAACTCGAAAAGAACATACGCATTATGAACAGAGTGAGGTCGAGCAAAAGCCTCGACGAAGGTGTAATTGTAAGCGAATCATTAGGCGGATATTACACAAATACTTTGAGCAGAGATGTGGCAATCAGGCAACTACGTTCACTTATCAGCAAAGGTAACTATTCATTATATGCAAAGTTAGTTAAGCCATTAACAATCGATGCACACGGAGAATTATGGAACTCAATATACGGTTGGTCCGACGACATGGTTCCCAAAGCCGACAGCGTAGAGGTTACAAAAGAAGGCAACGAATACCGTTTGAAGGACAAGGAAACAGGAAAGTTTGTTGAGGATGCCGTAATTGATGTGAACGATGTTACTTCATCAATGACCGACGAGGAACGCAAGACTTTTATTCTTAACAAGATTCGTGACATGTGGTCCATAAGAACCGAAAACATCAAATCAACAAGAGGAATTGCAAAATATGCAAAAGAACATGGATATGGAAGCGTTATCATCAAGAATCTTGTTGACAACGGCGGAAACAACAGCCGCGTTGATATGGACACAAAGGCGGACATTTACATTCTGTTTGACTCGAACAACGCAAAATCCGCCGACCCCGTTACCTACGACGATGACGGAAATGTTATTCCTTTGTCAGAGAGGTTTAATCCCGAGAAGAATGATATAAGGTACTCAATAGAAGGACAGACTTCTATTTATGAAAACGAAAGCGAGGCAGAACATGAAAGAAACAGTATATACGATGGAAGCGAACGACGGAACGCTGGTGAGAGTTCCGGCAAGCAGGATGAACGCTTGGTTGAAGGAACAGGAGAAACAAGCGAAGTCTCGGCAGAAGAAAGACGAAGATACTCAGAAGCCTTAACGGATGAGCAGATCGAGAAAAAAACATTTAAAGATTCATCGGGACGAGCCGTAAAGGCTGACTTAATCAAAAAATCGGCTTGGAACGACGATATGCGCAGTCTTGCGGAAGCTTATGCGAATAAGGGTATTGAGGTTGCTTTTACAAAAGGCAGCATCAAACTCGGTTTTGCGTTTGGCAGAACGGCGAGAGCTATGCATATGAATGGACGCTTGGTAATTTCATACGATAACGCGCTTTACTCTCCACAGACACTTGCAAAACACGAATATGTTCACGAGGTGTTTGATAGCACAGAGGTGCGTAAAGCCGTTGAAAACATACGCAGTACGATGTCAGACTCAGAATATCAGTCAGCCATAATGGCATACAAAGCCAAGTACAGAGGAATTACAAGCAACGAAGCCGATTTACAGCAAGAGCTTTATTGCGACATTCTTGCAGGCATTTATGAAAATTATGCCGTATTTCAAGATGTCATTAACTCTTTTTGGACAAACGATCTCGGCGGTGTTGACAGATTTAAGGTTTCAGAATATGATAATACAATGGACGCAGGGGGCAAAACGATTGTTTCCGCGAGCAAGGAGGCTAACGGCAATGGGCAATCAGAAGGAACCAATTTATTACTTGAAAGGTCCGGATGGAGAGGTTCATCGAGTTCCGAAGAGCAAAAAGAAAATCTTTTTGGAAGAAGCGGAACGAATCATGAAAGAATGTTTGAGGAAAGAAAAAGAACAGCCAAAGAAATAAAAAGCAAAAGCGGATATGTTCACAAGGTAGCAGAAGATACGCACTTATATTTGATAAAAGAATCTTCTTTCAACGAAGAAATGTCTGATATTGTAAAGTTCGTTAACGACTACGGGCATACATGCAACATTCTTTTGATTGATGCATATGACGACGAAGGCGATCATGGTCCGGCGTTTATTGGGTATGACGACGAAATATATGTGTCATATACTAACCAATACTCACCATGGAAACTCGCAAGGCACGAAATCGTCCATACGGTTTACAACACGAAAGAGTTCGAACCGTTTAAACGGGGCATAAGAAATCGCTTTACCGAAGAGATGTTCGGCATGGCGCTGGCTGAACCGAGATATGCGCTTGCTTTGAAGACATATTTAAAAGACGAGGATGCGCTATTTCAAGAAATTGTGTGTGACATCTTTGCCGGTGCTGCACCAGAGAATCTTTCTGAAGGTTTTGACGATTTGATTAGGCTTTTCTGGAATAGCAATGTTGGAAAAACCAAACGCAATACCAAATGGTTTAACGAACTTCTAAATGACGAAAACTTCAGGTTCTCCCTCGACGACGACGGCAACTACGACTTCGGCGACATATGGCGTGAGCTTGTTGATGAATACGGTGCGATACCAACGGGTGAAAAGCCTGCAAGGGATATAGATGTGCCGAAAAAGATTGATGAAAGGCGAGTTGTCAGTCGTTTTGCGAGGACTATGATGGAAGCGGGTGTTACTTCTGACCACGTTATGTCTGAGTTCGAGGAGAGAATTCTTGACGGTACTATGACGCACCTCGTGATAACAAATGAAGCCGCGAGAAGCTCTGCTCAGAAACAGATTGAATATGAGGGCTTTAAAGGTGCGCTCACAAAGTGGAATAATCTCGTAGACGAGGACGTCGTAGGTAAGAAGCAGCTTGTGTTTGGTATGGAGCTATATAATCAGTGCATAACAAACGGCGATGTTGCAAGCGCTATGAAGATAGCTGCAGACCTTACGGCTATGGCAACCAGCGCCGGTCAAACGCTTCAGGCTTGCAGAGTGTTAAAGCTTATGTCTCCCGACGGTCAACTTTACTATCTTGAAAAGTCTGTTGACAAGATGAACAAAGAGTTCAGGAAGAAGATAGGCAAAAAATTCAAAGACATAGAGCTTGACGAGAATCTTATGAAAGAGTTTTTGCAGGCTCGGGACGAAGAAGCGAAAAACGAGGCATATGACAAGATTTGCCAGAGTATCGCAGACCAAATTCCGTCCACGTTCCGCGACAAGTGGGATTCTTGGAGATATCTTGCGATGCTTGGCAATCCGAGGACTCATATCAAGAACTTTGTCGGCAACGCCGTATTTGTTCCTGCGATTCGTATTAAAAATATGGTCGGCGCTATTGGCGAAAGAGCTTTTAGAGTAAACAAGGAAGAACGCACAAGGTCCTTCTACAAAACCGGGGAATCAAAGGATTTTGCGAAAGCGGATTTCGAGAAAATGAAGAAAACGCTTCAGGGTGAAAACTCGAAGTATGCAACAACAAGCGACATCGAATCGCGGCGCACAATTTTCAAGAGCAAACTCCTTGAAACTCTCAGAAGAAAGAATTTCGATTTCCTTGAAGCTGAAGATATGGCATTTCTCAAGTTGCACTACGTTGATGCTCTTGCAAGGGTAATAACGGCAAGAGGAATAGATGTTAATAACGTTGACCCCGAAACACTTGACAAGATTCGACTGTTTGCGGTACGTCAGGCACAGGAAGCAACGTACAGAGACGCAAATGCTCTCGCAGAGGAGCTTAACCGAATTGAGCGAGCAATGAAAACGAGCGACAAGAAGGCGGTCAGAGCCGCAAGCGTCTTGGTTGAAGGCGTGATGCCGTTTAAGAAGACACCGCTCAACATTGCAAAACAAGGCATTCTTTATTCTCCTGTGAGCATTTTAACGGGCATTTCCAAGACCGTTAAAGTAGTTAAGCGAAATGGTGATGTATCTGTCACAGAAGCGATTGACGATCTTGCAAAAGGTCTTACAGGTACAGGTC
Source organism: uncultured Oscillospiraceae bacterium (assembly GCA_964614955.1). Lineage (GTDB taxonomy): Bacteria > Bacillota > Clostridia > Oscillospirales > CAG-382 > UMGS1387. Next base: position 48,791 of record CAZTNR010000001.1, read on the forward strand.
TTATGCTTCTCGGATATTTTCTCGCAAGGCACGATCTTCTTTCGGGTCCGGACGATGAAGACGAAAAGAAGAGCCGCTTTGACGAAATGGTCGGCGAACAATCTTATTCTTTCAACGTTGGCGGCCATTCATACACAATTGACTGGATGACACCTTCGAGTATGCCGTTGTTTGTTGGTTGCGAGCTATTTAACTTGACAAAGGACAAGTTTACATTCTCTGACATAACAGCTGCGTTATCTTCGATGACAGACCCGGTGTTCGAACTTTCTGTTCTATCAGGCATAAGCAACCTATTCAACGGTGTTATGTACGGCGAAGGAAGTGCTGCATTTAATGCTGTATGGGATATGACGACAAGCTACTTTACCCAAGCGTTACCCACAATCGGCGGTCAGGTGTCAAGACTTCTCGATGACAACAAGCGGGAGTACTATTATACAGACAAAAACAGTCAGCTTCCGTCGAGTTTGCAACGGCTTATCGGTCAGGTTTCAAGCAAGATACCGTTTGTTAGTTATCTTTTTGAACCTTCTATTGACGATTGGGGCAGAGAAGAAAGCTACGGCGGCATCGTAGAAAGAACGCTTGAAAATGTGGTTTCGCCCGGGTACTATTCGAAAGAGGCATATACGAGAGTTGACGACGAACTTGCGAAATTGTACAGAAAGACAGGCGACAATTCTGTGTTCCCGACTAAGGTTCAGAAGTATTATGTTTCGGATGGTGTTTATTACCATATGAACGCTGAGGATTATACTGAGGTGAAGAAACGTAGGGGCAAGCTGAGTTTCAAGCTCGTGAAGGAACTTATTGGCAGTTCGAATTACAAAGCAATGAGCGACGAAGAAAAAATAAAAGCTATTTCTAAATGTTATCGCGAAGCAGGGGAGACTGTAAAAGGTGAAATGCTTGAAAAAATAAAACGTCACAGCAAATAAAATTAAATCCGCATCAGAAATGGTGCGGATCTTTTTCTGCGGTTTGGCACGAAACGGATATCGTGTTTATCTTATGTCGATTTGAGTATAATTCTGTCAAACAATTAGAGGGGCGACAGAAATGAGAGGAAAATTTAGAGAGCGATTGCAGGAAATGCACATCAAGTATATGAGCGAATACTTTAAAAGAATCAGAAAAGAGAAGGGGTTGACACAAGAGAAAATGGCGGAACTTCTTCGCATTGACACGCGTTCATATCAAATGTATGAAAACGGCAGCGGGTTATGTGGGTTTTCAACCTTTGTAATCTTGCTTTTCGAAATTTGTCCGGACAAAGGGAAACTATTAAAAGACTTGTACGATATCATAATCGAGGTTTGGACCAATGAAGCGGCGTGATGAGAGCGTAGAAGAAAGGCTCTCATACAGAGAGCCTCGAAAAATTGAAGAGATACATATTATGAAGAACGGCGACGAATATGCTATTTGTCCGAGATGCAAGAATTTCTTTGATATAGAATATCAGCCGTTTTGCAGCGGGTGCGGTCAAGCCATAGATTGGGGGCATCCCAAAGAGGCTAAGAAAGTCAAATTATTTTCCTAAATCATTTTTGTTTTTTGATATTATATACATCAGATCTTCGATAACATCGAATTTTCTGTCGCCAAGCTCCCACAGCATAAGCAGGAAAGATAAAAGACTGAAAGAACTTTTTCCGTGTTCAAGGTATTGATATGCGCGAACGTCCATACATAGCTGTTCGGACATTTCGTCTTGTGTGATTTGCTTTTCTTTGCGTATTTCTTTGGGGTAATCTTTCAGGTATTGTTTGACGAGATTGCAGAGCTTTTTGCGCATTTTTACATCCTTTCTTAGTGAATGTAAAAACTCAAATCAATTCGTTCGGCGTTTTGACATCTTTTTGACACCCTGATAAATGCAAAATTTGAACATTTCTGAACAAATTCGAACACCTGAAAATAAAAGAAACCCACGTAAATACGTACGTTTGACGTATTTGCGTGGGTTCTCGAAATGGTCGAGGTGACAGGACTCGAACCTGCGGCCCCATGGTCCCAAACCACGTACGCTACCAACTGCGCTACACCTCGATATTTACTTACCGGACTGCCAACATCCTGACAGCTTAAATATTCTATCATAATAAAAACTGTTTGTCAAGAAAAAAGTGCCTATAGGTTTTCAAATTTGTCTTTACAAAATTGCTGTCAAATGATAAACTGTTAACGTCAGAAGTCGATAAATTAAAGGTGGGTATGATATGGATGATGTGAGAGAAATCCTCGGAATAAAAATAGAATCTCCTTGTTGGGACAAGGCATACAGCCTTGCTGTCAAAGAACCTCAGGCGCCGTATTGGCTGACAACGGAATACATCGAAAAACTGCATAAAAAGTATAATGTTCTGCGAGCGAATTATGATGTATTAATATCAGCAGTGCCCTGTGTTGCAGAGAATCCACATCTTTGCCTTCTTGCAAAAACACTGTATCATATTATCGGCGAAAAGACAAAATCAAAGGAAGCATTCACACGTTTTGAACTGCCTAAAGCACCGGAAGGTGTGGAAACCACACTCGGCTATGACTTTGTCGGTATATTTCCGATACTTGCTCATATTGAACCGAGCTGGCGTGAGCTTGAAAACAGGGGAGTGGATGCGGCTATTATTTCGGATAGCCTTGTAACGCCCGATAATCTTGTGACCTATTCCTATGAACGCCTTGGTAAATACTGCCTTGGCGATGCGGAGTTTATGTTTTACGATGCCTCACTCTATGTCAATTATCTGAAAATCGGAAGACTCCGTTTTGAGATGTATCCCGACTCAAAGCTTCACGTAAGAGCATTTATAAATGATAAAAATGACGTTTGTATACTCCTAGACGGTGCAGATATTCATAAAAGCGGACATTTGCTGGGCACATACGGCTGTACCAATAAAGACGACTCTTTCTGTGCAGAAATCGAAGAATCAAATGACTGTTATGAAGGCTATGCCGTTGATAAAAACACGGGTCTTTGCCAGGGCTTTAAAACTAATCTAAAAAAGACTGACTGGATCCCCGTACTTTCAAAAGGCGATAACGTGATGAAGGTGCATATACCTTACGGTGGACGACTGGATAAAGCCGAGGTTGAAAGTTCATATGCAAGAGCAAGAGAAGTCTTCGCCAAGTGCTACCCGGAAATAAAGTTTAAAAACTTTGTCGTCACCTGCTGGATGCTGTCACCCGGGCTTCGTGACATTCTGAGCCCCGAATCCAACATTGTTTCGTTCCAAAACAAATATAATATATATCCCGTAAAAAGCACTGCACTTGATGCTTTGATGTACGTCTATAATTTCAAAGGTAAGTCGCCGGATGAGCTCGACTTTGAAAATCTTCCTGAGGATAATACTCTAAGACTGGGAGTAAAACAAAAGTGCCTTAACGGAAAATTCATACACGAATTCGGCGGATTTTTCCCGTGGTAAGTAATAACACCCGACAACAAGCTGTTGCCGGGTGATTTTCGTATCAGACTGTTAACAAAAATAAATCTCATACCAGAGTAAAAATGTATATAACACATATACCTTTCTCCAGTTGTCGGAATTTCCGCCTATGTATTCGTCGAAAATTGCTTTGATTTCGTCTACGTTGAAGAATTTCTCTGCAATGGGACTGTCAAATAGACGGCGGACATCACTATTGTATTTTTCATCAGCCATCCACATTCTTATGGGAACGACAAAGCCCAGCTTTTTGCGGTATGCAATTTCCTCGGGAAGCACGTTCAAAGCGGCTTTTCTGAGTGCAAGCTTGTTGTGCTCATCCTCGGAATTTACCTTGTACTTTGACGGCATACGTGAAGCTATGTCGAAAATCCGAAGATCCGTAAGAGGCATACGTACCTCAAGCCCTGCCGCCTTTGACATCTTGTCAACATTGAGGTAAATGTCGCCTTCAAGCCATACCTGAATGTCAATATCGCTCATTTTGGAAAGAGGATCAAGACCTTCATTTTCTTCGTAGAGAGGCTTTACAAGGTCAATGGGAAGAAAATCGGGATTGTAGTTTTTGAGAATTTTTTGCTTTTCTTCCTCCTTCATTATGTTTGTGTTTCCGACATAGAAGGTCTTTAAGTTGTCACCGTAACGCTCGGCGTTTCTGTACATATTGTAACCGCCGAAGAATTCATCGGCACCCTCACCGCTGTAGCAAAGCTTTGTATTCTTTGCAGTAGCCTTGCAGCCGAGAGCAAATGCAACGGCAGAAGCGTCCCCCAAGGGCTGTTCCATATTCTCCATTACATACCTTACGGCACCGAAATAGTCTTCGGGCTCGACAAGACATCTGTTGAACTTCCTACCTAAAAGCTCAGCTGTTTTAACGGCGATTCTTGATTCGTCAAGACGCTCGTCGTTGTATCCCACACTGTTGCACTCCTTTGCATCTGACATCGCCAGAACATACGATGAATCAACACCGCCCGAAAGAAAACTTTCTACATATTCGTCCTCATCCTTGACTTCTTTCATGACAAGCTTTACAGTTTCGTGAAGTTCACTTGCCCATTCTTCGAGAGTCTTTGAGTTGTCGGGTTTAAAGGTCGGCTTCCAATAACGTACAATCTCTTTTTCGCCTCTGCACCATGTCATATAACGACCGGGCATAAGTTTCATAACACCTTCAAAGAAGGTTTCCTCACCTGTGGTGTAGGTCATGGTAAGATAGATTCCGAGCATCTTTTCGTTAAGGACTTTTACAAAACCGTCTTTACTCATAATGTCTCTTATCTGACTGCCGAAAAGTAGTTTTCCGTCGGCTGTTTCGTAGTAGTACATGGGAACTGTACCGAACTGGTCGCGGAAAAGAATGTATGTGTCCTTTTCCGAATCGTAAAGTACAAAGGCAAACATTCCGTAGATGTGACTCGGCAGGGAATAACCCCACTTTTCATAGCTTTTGATAATGATTTCGTTTTCTCTTTCTTTGCGTGAAAGACCACTCTGTATACAAAGTTCACTGCAAAGAGCCTTGTGATTCCTTATGTGACCGCTGTATGTTTTTATTTCTACCATTGTTATTCACCCTTTTTGTGTAGAATAAATTCCAAGAGCATTATATCATATAATAATGAGTTTGTCAAAAGAAAAGACCGCTAAATGCGGTCTTTTTCTGTAAATTATTTGTCGAGCAAACCTTCAAGTAAATCTGTTTCGCAAAGTCCCTTGTCTGTGGCTCTTAAAGTCTTGATTTCGTACATACCGAAATCAACCTTCATACTCTTGCCCATGAAAGTTACTTCACAGCTCTGCTTGTCGCCTGTGGGATTGAAGAGTCTTATAATGTATCCTTCACCGACTTCAGCCGCCTTGAATGTTGTGCATTCAATAATGTCATTGCCTGAAACCGAGAGGGGAGATACCGGCTTTTCACCGACGCCTGTGGGGTAGAAGGAGTAAACCATAGGCTGCATATTGAAGTGCCTTGCACTTCTTCCCGCACCGTCAAGGATTTCCTTTTCGGAGCCAATGTCAAACTTGAAGGAGAAGTCACGCTCACCCTGTTCGATGTAGGGTGTGTATCTGTCCTGAGGCATAACCTTTCTGTCGCCGTCGGCAGTTCTTATGGGGTGTGCACAGTAGGATGCACTTCTGAGAAGCGTTATGTTGAGCACGCCTTCATTTTGATCAAAGCTTGAGCCGTAAACGCCGTTGTTAATAGCTAAAAGTCCCTTGCCGTCACCTGTCAAAGCGATGTATTTCTGTGATACGTTTTCGAGTAAATCCTCTTTGAGCTTTTCTCTGCCGTAAGCCTGTTCGCCGATGTTGACCTTGGCAAATGAGGAAGGAATTGCCATCTTTATCATCTTCTGCTTTTCTACCCATACTACTCTTACGTCAACCTTCAAGCCGTCCTTCTTTGAAAGGTAGTACTTTACAACAGCCCTTGAACCTTCGTAGCAGAACACTGCTTCAATTACAGTTCTTACATCACCGCTTTCGATTACGTGAACAGCAGGTATAGGGTTGTCAATACAGCAGAATTCTTTTGTTTCTTCGGGAGTTGCAAGACGGAAGGAGCCGATTTTGTTCTTGAAGGAGTAGACCATCATACCCCAGGGGTCGTGGTCATCCTGATATACGTCAAGACTGAATGCACCGTTTTTTACGTAGTTTTCGCCGTTCTTTGCATACGTGTCAACAAGACCTGTGGATTTGTTGATTTCTATATGTAATTCGCCGTTGTCAAACACAAAATGAGTAGCATTTTCATCGCAAACAGCTTTGGGCTTTGCGGGAATTGTGTCAAATGCACAGTCAAAACGGTTGAGACTCATAGGTTCAAGTGTCGCATTGAAAACAACTCTTTTTCTCCATTCAAGGGGAATGGTGCTGTTTTCCTTTTCACACTGAGAGGGAACAATGTTTCCGTTCTTGTCGAGCAATCTCGGCTGTAAGAATTCAACATTCCAGTTCTGATCCCACAGCATAAATTCGCAGCACATATCTGTATTTATGGGGTACGGATAAGGATTGTATGCAAAGAAGGGAATCTTGTCGCTGTCTGCATTTTTCTGACCGGAAGCCAGCGCAAAGAAAGCGCGAGCCTTGATTCTTGAGAGAATCTCTAAAGCGTGGTCGAGCATTCTGAGTGCCATTTCTTCAACCGGCTGAATGGAGGAGCCGGGAATGGAGTCGTGGAACTGAACCGTGAGAATGTCGTAGAGTGCTTCGGCAAATTCACCTGTGGGATACTTCATAAGACCGTTGAGTGATGCTTGCGAAGCCATAATTTCAGCAAGGTTGAATATGTTTTCAGCCTGTCTGTATCTCTGCTTGATACGAACCTGGCTTGTGTAGCAGCCTACTGCCCAGGGAACAAGACTTGTGTCAACCACGGGAAGCCTGTCACGGTGTTCCTTGTTTACAAGTGCTATGTAATCGTCAGCTGTGGAGTGGATAAGCTCCACGCCTTTGTCAGCAACCTCAGCAGAAAGTGCCTCAATGTCGTCTAAATCCTTTTTGGAGGGCCCGCCGCCGTGATTTCCGATGCCCCAAAGACAAAGGAAGAAATCGTCCTCCCTGCATCTGTCAATGTAGCCGCGGATTTTAACAGCCGCCTGACCTTTGGGTGAGTTGTAGCCGCCGAGAATTCTGACTGCAGTCACTTCAGAGCCGTCGTAACCCTGCCAGATAAATTCGTCGGAATCAAGATGCATATGCTCTTCGCTGGGACGCATAAACAGATAACCCTCGTAGCCGGTTTTTTTCATAATCTGAACTAAACCTCTTGTGTGACCGAAAGGGTCAAAGTTTATGGCAACTGTGGGAACCTTGCCGAACTTTTCGAGGAAGTATTTTCTGCCTTCCATAATCTGTCTTACGAAAAATTCTCCTGAGGGAAGATTGCAGTCGGGCTGTAAATGCCAGCCGCCCATAATGTTCCATTTTCCCTCTTTTACAAGTCTTTGGATACGTTCAAATAAGGGCATATCATATTCTTCAATCCATCTGTATAACAGTGCTTCGTTGTGACAGAATACAAATTTGTCGTATTCTTCGCAGAAGTCTGCCGCAATTCTGAATGTGGAGAGTGCTTCTGCAGCACCTTCCTCCCATTCCCACTGCCAGACGGGGTCGAGATGAGCATTACATATTAAATGAAGCTTTTTAGCCATTGTTTTGCCTCCTCGGAGATTTTTGTTTGCACGTAAATTTTATCATATTTGGAAACAAGTGTCAAGTAAAAAACACGGCGTTTGCCGTGTTTGTCAAGAAGACTATATATGATACTCGTAGAATAAATCGTTGGGAGTACATTCCAAAATGTCGCAAAGTGACTTGAGATTTTCGAATTTGATGGATTTTGTTTCGTTGTTAACCAATCTGTTGAAATTCTGATAACTAAGACCGAGCTGAATGTATAGCCAGTATTTTGTTTTCTCTTTTTCTTTAAGAATGTCAAGTATGCGTAATTTCATGTTTGCCTCCTCAATTACATAATGTGTACATATCATATGTACGCATACATTTTATATGAAATTTTCACTTGACAAATAGACGTATACATTATATAATGTATACATAAGATAAAAGGAGATGGTTTTATGAAGAAGAAATTTGGATTTTTAATTGTAATGCTGTTTGTGGCATTGTTTTTGACAGTTTGTGTGGGGGCGAAAGTAGTTAATGTTTCGGACAACAAGTCAACCGTAACAGCACCGACCATTGAGTTTGGAGACAGAATTTCAATTGGAGATACTTTGAATGGTAGCAGATATTATAAATTTTCAATTGAGAGTAACGGTATTTTAACTGTTAATGCAACAAAAAAATGTGAACAAGGTGAAGAACATGGATCATTGGGCAACATTTACTGTTATGTTATTGATGATTTAGAAAACACACTTGGCAAAATTATATTATACCATGGTAAGGCATATCACAATATTGTTTATGATGTTGAGCTGTCACCCGGTATATACTATTTACGTTTTTATCATAGTGGTAATACTGTATCATGTGCACGAATACAGGCAGAGCTTTCCTTCGAATGTTCCCACCTCGACGTTGAAGAAAACATTGTACGCGAAGCAACCTGCAGCAAAGAGGGGTACATAGAGGAAATCTGTGTCGAATGCAAAGAAGTAGCAGACGAATACGAAACCGACAAACTCGATCACACACCCGATGCTGAATGGACAATAATCAAGGAAACATCCTGTAAAGAAGCCGGTGAAAGAGTAAAATACTGTACAGTATGTAAAGAAGAAGCTGAAAGCGAAGAAATAAAAAAACTTCCGCACGAATGGGGCGACTGGACAATAATAAAAGAGACAAGCTGTGCCAAGGATGGCGAAAAAGCAAGAACCTGTAAGGCGTGCGGAGATGTTGACAAAGAAACCATTGACAGCCTTGAACATACATGGAGTAAGTGGGAAGTGCTTTCCGAGGCTTCTTGTGAACAAGAAGGTCTGAGAACTCATACCTGTTCTGTTTGCAGTAAAGAAGAAAGAGAAGCAATAGAAAAAGAAGACCACCGTTTTGAAAGCTGGAAGACAACAAAGGACGCATCAGAATCAAGTACGGGTAAAAAAGAAAGAACCTGTAAAGATTGTGATTATACCGAGGAAGAAACAATTCCAAAGCTTGTTTGCGGCAATGAATATGAATGGGTGACAACCACAAAGGCAACCTGCACGTCAAACGGAACAAAAACGAAAGTGTGCGACTATTGCGGAAAAACACTCTCTACTCAGACAATCTATTCCGAAGGTCATGAATGGGGAAGCTGGAAAGTCACAAAAATACCCACCGAGACAAGTAATGGATTACAGAAAAGAGAATGCGAAATCTGCGGTAAAACCGAGGAAAAGACGGTTACTCTTACTCACGGCGACTACGGCGAATGGAAAGTGACAAAAGAAGCTACCTGTAAAGAGTCGGGTAAAAAAGAATTTGTTTGCTACTGCTGTAATAAAACAACCAAAACACAAACCATTTCAAAGATAGAGCACAGCTACGGGGAGTGGGTAGATGAAAAGACTGCCGCACCCGATAAAGATGGCTTGCAGACATCAACGTGTAAATACTGCGACGATAAGAAATCAAAGGTCGTGGAATATGACTTTGAAGGGTTAAAGAAAGAAAAAAGAAAAGCACATAGCTTTTTGGATGTAAAACCAAATTCTTGGTATAATGATGTAGTCGGTAACTGCTATCACTACGGACTTATGGTGGGAAATTCGGCAACAACATTTAACCCGGGTGGAGAAATTACAAGAGCCGAGGTTATAACAAGCGCTGTTCGTATATATTGCCTGAATAATCCCGAAGCCGCGAAGCCGGTGACAAATACATCGCCTTGGTATAAGGGCTATGTAGATTATGCCATTGAAATGGGTATAATTAAATTCGATGATCTTTCTGATTATACTGTCCCTGCAACAAGAGCCGAAATGGCGTATATCTTTGCCAATGCGGTGGGAGAAAAGAATCTCGAAAAGATAAATGATGTAACATCAATTCCCGATGTTAAGACGGAAGATAAATATGCAAAAGAAATCTTTTCACTATATAATGCAGGCGTTCTTACCGGTAGCGATGATAAGGGAACATTCAACCCCGATAAAAATATCGTGAGAAGTGAGTCCGCTGCAATTATCGCGAGAATATCAAGAATCAGCGACAGAGTTAAAAAGTAAATAGAAACAAAATTCCCCGATGTCGTTGACATCGGGGAATTGTCATATTCTATTGTAAATCAATTATGCACGAAGATTAGCTTCAAGAGTAGCAAGCTCGTCGAGAAGTTCCTTCGGCATTGTATCGCCGATCTTAGCATAGAATGCCTTGATGGAATCGAGGTCTTCAATCCAGCTAGCCTTGTCAACGCTAAGGAGTTCCTTCATTACTTCGGGAGCAATGTCAAGACCTTCAACGTCGATGTCTTCGGGCTTGGGAAGGTAACCGATTTCACATTCAACAGCGTCAACCTTGCCTTCGCATCTTGCAAGGATCCAGAGGAGAACTCTGAGGTTGTCACCGAAGCCGGGCCAGATGAATTCGCCTTCAGCGTTTGTTCTGAACCAGTTAACGTGGAAAATCTTGGGAGCGTTTTCTGCCTTTAAGCCCATAGAGAGCCAGTGAGCGAAGTATTCACCCATATTGTATCCGCAGAAGGGAAGCATAGCCATGGGGTCACGACGAACAACGCCGAGAGCACCTGCAGCTGCAGCAGTTGTTTCGGAAGCCATAATTGAGCCAACGAATGTACCGTGCTGCCAGTTTCTGGACTGGTAAACGAGGGGTGCAGTTTTTGCACGTCTGCCGCCGAAGATGATAGCAGAGAGGGGTACACCTGTTGTGGAGTTGAATTCAGAAGAAATGCAAGGACAGTTCTGAGCAAGAGCAGTAAATCTTGAGTTGGGGTGAGCACCGCTTGTTTCAAGCTTTCTTGTCTTGTCGTATGTCTTGTAATCCCACTTGTTGCCTCTCCAGTCAATAGCGTTAACGGGAGGATTGTTGTCGAGACCTTCCCACCAAACTGTGTTGTCGTCAAGATTGTGAACAACGTTTGTGAAGATTGTGTCTCTCATTGTTGTATGAAGAGCATTGGGGTTTGACTTTTCGTTGGTACCGGGAGCAACGCCGAAGAAACCGTTTTCAGGGTTAACAGCGTAGAGTCTGCCGTCCTTGCCGACTCTGATCCAAGCAATATCGTCACCTACGCACCATACCTTGTAGCCCTTCTTCTGGAGGAATTCCGGAGGAATGAGCATGGCAAGGTTTGTCTTACCGCAAGCAGAGGGGAATGCAGCTGCAACGTACTT
>CAZTNR010000002.1:0-57677 GCA_964614955.1 uncultured Oscillospiraceae bacterium
GACGAATTCAAGGACTCTAACTATGCGGATGCAATTAAGAGACTTTGCCCTGAGCTTGAGCATACATCACCCGGCAAGCCCCTTCACTGCAAGAAGCTTCCTATGCTCAGAAATGTAATTACAGTAGGCTTCAAGATGGCAGGCTGCCTTGAGTGGAATGAGGCAATGCAGAGGGCTGCTGATGTTCCTGTTGAAAAAATATACAAAATGGCGTCGGAGGTTGACATCCACGACGTATGTAATATGCAGTATACATCGGGTACAACAGGCTTCCCCAAGGGCGTTATGCTTACTCACTATAATGTTGTAAATAACGGTAAGTATATCGGTGACCATATGGATTTGTCAACTGCAGATCGTATGATGATTCAGGTACCTATGTTCCATTGCTTCGGTATGGTGCTTTCGATGACTTCGTCTATGACACACGGTACTACTATGTGTCCTATGCCTTATTTCTCACCAAAATCCTCACTTGCCTGCATCAATCAGGAGCATATTACAGCCTTTAACGGTGTACCTACAATGTTTATTGCTATGATGCAGCACGCTGATTTTGATAAGACAGATTTCAGCTATATGAGAGTTGGAATTATGGCAGGTGCAAACTGTCCCGCAGACCTTATGAAGCTTGCGGCAACAGGTCCTATGAATATGAAGCAGATTGTATCTGTTTACGGTCAGACGGAAGCGAGCCCCGGTTGTACAATGAGCTCATACTATGATGATTTAACAGTAAGAACCGAGACCGTAGGCTCTGCCTTTGCAAATGTTGAATGTAAGGTAATAGACCCCGAAACAGGTCTTGATGTACCGGACGGCGTAAACGGCGAGTTTGTAGCACGCGGCTATAACATTATGAAGGGCTATTATAAAATGCCGGAAGCAACAGCGGCGGCAATCGACGAAAACGGCTGGCTTCATTCTGGTGACCTTGCCTGCAGAGATTCTAACGGTAACTACCGCATTACAGGCCGCTTAAAGGATATGATTATCCGCGGCGGTGAAAACATTTATCCTAAGGAAATAGAAGAATTTATCTATACCAATCCCAAGGTTCGCGACGTACAAGTAATCGGTGTTCCGGACGAACAGTACGGCGAAGAAATAATGGCTTGTATTATCCTCAAGGATGGGGAAGAGATGACGGAAAAGGAAATGAAGGACTTTATCGTCGCAAGCCTTGCAAAGCATAAGGTGCCGAGATATATTGACTTTGTCAAGGAATTCCCGATGAATGCTGCGGGTAAGATTCTTAAGTATAAGATGAGAGAAGAAGCCGCAGAAAAGCTCGGACTTAATAAAAAGCAATAAATTATATGGGCGGATGAAGATCCGCCCGTAATATATTAAATAACTCTTGAAATATCGTGGATTATTTGATATAATCAATCAATATTGAAATACTTGCATATACCGAAAGGACAAATTAAAATGTCAGATAAAAAGCTTGTAACTATGGACGGTAATGAGGCTGCTGCATATATATCCTATGCCTTTAGCGAAATTGCGGCGATTTACCCCATAACTCCATCCTCGCCGATGGCAGGTAAAACAGACGCATGGTCTGCAAACGGAAAAAAGAATATATTCGGTCAGGAAGTATCCCTTGTGGAAATGCAGTCTGAGGCAGGTGCTATTGCGGCTGTTCACGGCTCGCTTGAAACGGGTGCACTTTCTGCAACCTTTACATCAAGCCAGGGACTTATGCTTATGATTCCGGTGCTTCACAGAATTTCGGGCGAAAGACTTCCCGGTGTTGTACACGTAGCATCCCGTACGGTTGGTACACACGCCCTTTCAATTTTCGGTGACCATTCGGATATCTATAACTGCCGTCAGTGCGGCTTTGCTATGCTGTCCACATCCTCTGTTCAGGAAATAATGGATTTGGCTTCCGTTGCACATCTTTCGGCAATTAAGTCAAGGATTCCTTTTATGCATTTTTTTGATGGCTTCAGAACAAGCCATCAGATTGATAAGGTTGAAGAAATGCCTTACAGCGAGCTTTCCAAGCTTGTCGATTATGATGCCCTCAACGAATATAAGAGAGGCGCACTCAATCCTGACCACCCTGATCTTCGTGCAACCGTTCAGAACCCCGATATTTTCTTCCAAGTCAGAGAAGCAAATAACACAGACTATAATGAGCTTCCCGAAACGGTTGAAAACTATATGAAAGAGATTTCAAGGATTACGGGCAGGGAATACCACCTCTTCAATTACTACGGTGTAAAAGATGCCGAAAATGTAATTGTTGCTATGGGTTCTGTGTCCGAAGCTGTAATGGAAACCGTTGATTACCTTAATAGAAACGGCAAAAGGGTCGGCTTTCTGCAGGTACATCTCTATAGACCTTTTTCTGCAAAGCATTTTCTCTCTGCACTTCCCGAAACCGTAAAGAAGATTGCAGTTCTTGACAGAACAAAGGAAATGGGTGCGGTAGGAGAACCGCTTTATACAGATGTCAGAAGCGTACTCTTTGATAAAGATATTATCGTTATCGGCGGCAGATACGGGCTTTCTTCCAAGGATACAACCCCCTCGGATATACTCGGTGTATTTGAAAACCTGGATAAAGATGTGCCGCTAAACGGCTTTACCGTAAGCATCAATGATGACCTAACTCACCTCAGCCTTGCACCTTCAACCGTAATCAACGCCGAAAACGATGATACGGTAAGCTGTAAATTCTGGGGTCTCGGTTCTGACGGTACTGTCGGTGCAAACCACAGTACGGTAAAGATTATCAATGACCACACTGAAAAGTACGCACAGGCTTATTTTGAATATGATGCAAAGAAGTCCTTCGGCGTTACAAAATCCCACCTCAGATTTAGCTCAAAGCCTATACGCTCCACTTATTATGTCAAGAATGCAGACTTTATTGCCTGCCATAATCAGAGCTATATTTATAAATACGATATCGTAACCGAACTTAAGGAGGGCGGCACATTCCTTCTTAACTGCTCTTATTCACCCGATGAGCTTGATGCACGTCTTCCCGTGGCACTTAAGAAAGAACTCGCAAAGAAGAAAGCAAGCTTCTATATTATAGATGCAACCAAAATTGCCGATGAAATCGGACTTCACGGAAGAATCAATATGGTGCTTCAGGCGGCATTCTTTACTCTTGCAAGGGTAATTGATCCCGAAGAAGCAAAGAACTATATGATTGACTCTGCAAGGAAAACCTACTTTGCAAAGGGTGAGGATGTAGTTAATAAGAATGTTGAAGCTATCCTCAAAGGTGCTTCGGCGTTTAAAAAGATTGATGTTCCCGAAAACTGGGGCAGTCTTTCCGATGTATTTGCAAATCCCGATATGTCAAAGCCTGAGGTTGTAACTCAGATACTTGAACCCATCAACAACCAGAAGGGCGACGATCTTCCCGTATCCGTCTTCAGTAAGTATAAGGACGGCAGAATCGAGCTCGGTCTTACTGCCTTTGAAAAGAGAGCAATTTCCGAGAATATCCCTGTATGGAATCCCGAAAAATGCATCCAGTGTAATAAGTGTGCTTTTGTTTGTCCTCACGCTGTTATAAGACCTTATCTTTTGAGTGAAGACGAGGTTAAGAATGCACCTGCTTCTATGAAGTACGTAAAGGCAAACGGCAAGGCTGCAGAAGGACTTTACTATACACTTTCTGTCAGCGGTGCCGACTGTACTGGCTGCGGAAGCTGTGTAAATAACTGCCTTGCCAAAGAAAAGGCAATTACAATGGAGCACGTTTCAAATGTTCCTACATATGATGAAGCTTGGGAATATACACTTAAAACAAGCGATAAGGGCGAAATCTTCGATAAGTATACATTAAAGGGAAGCCAGTTCAGAACGCCCTTGCTTGAGTTCTCGGCGGCTTGTGCAGGCTGCGGTGAAACTCCTTATGCAAAGCTTCTTACTCAGCTTTTCGGCGATAAGGCTTACTGGGCAAACGCAACCGGCTGTTCGCAGGCGTGGGGCTCACCGATGCCGGGTATTCCGTATACAAAGAATGCTAAGGGCAAGGGGCCTGCCTGGTCAAACTCCCTTTTTGAAAATAATGCAGAGTTCTCACTCGGTATGCTTATTGCCGACAGAAAGCAAAGAGAGCTTGTTAAAATCAATGTCGAAAAGCTTGTCGAAAGCTGTGATGATTCGGCACTCTTGAATGCGGCAGAAAAATGGCTTGAAACCTATGACGATATAGATGCAAATGAAGCTGCCTCCGAAGGCCTTATTACGGCACTCAAAAATGCCGAAAAGACAGACGCAGTGAGTGCAGTTCTTCGTGATTCAGACAGACTTTCAAAAAAGACATTCTGGATGTTTGGCGGTGACGGCTGGGCATATGATATCGGCTTTGGAGGTCTTGACCACGTAATAGCATCCGGCGAAGATATCAATGTCTTTGTTGTTGATACAGAGGTTTATTCAAACACAGGCGGTCAGTCTTCAAAGGCAACACCGCTTGGAGCCGTCGCACAGTTTGCGGCATCAGGTAAAAAGTCGAAGAAAAAAGACCTCGGTGCTATGCTTATGACCTACGGCAACGTATACGTTGCGCAGGTTGCAATGGGAGCAGATGCCAATCAGCTTATAAAGGCGCTTAAAGAGGCTCAGAGCTATAAAGGACCTTCTGTTGTTATCGCTTATACACCTTGTCTTTCCCACGGTATCAAAATCGGTATGGACAGGGTGCAGGAGGAAATGAAGAGGGCTGTTGACTGCGGTTACTGGATTCTTTACAGATATAATCCCGATGCTGAGGGAAAGCATCTTACGGTTGATTCCAAAGAGCCGTCCTGCGACCTTATGGACTTCTTTGACGGTGAAGTCAGATACGCATCTCTTAAGAGAACATTCCCTGAAAACGCAAAGGTACTCTTTGAGCAGAGCAGGGTGGATGCTGTCGAAAGATATAACAAGTATAAGAAAATGGAAGAATATATGTAAAAGAGAAAAGGCGGTTTCAAACCGCCTTTTTGTTGTGTTATTTCAGATAAATACCGATGCCCGAGAAGCTGTAGCTGTTTTCTTCCCAGGCTTCTCTGGTTTTTGCAAGTTTCCAGATTCTTGATTCATTGTGGAACGCGGCAGGTGCCGAGAATTTGGGATTGCTGCCGAGATGATGGCATCCCATCATATTCTGGAATGAGGTAATAAGCTCGATTTCAACCTCATTTTCACCGGCATTAAGAAGTCCCGAGAGATTTACTTCATACGGTGCCCAGTATATGGGAGTAAGATCTTTTCCGTTGACATTAATCTTTGTAACAACACTGCAGAGACGTGAAAACTCTATGCTCCTGTTTTCGGTTTCATCAGCCGTTAGTGTGAAGGTCTTTTTTAGTGTCATACTTCCGCAGAAGAAGGGGAAGCCCTGAGGTGCTATGTCGCCGTTTTCAATATGGAAGGGTCTTTTTGTAAGAGAGAATTTTCCGTATGTCTTATATCCGTCACCGCCGCAGGGTGTAAACTCTTCGCTTGAATTTACGGCGAATTCACCGAGAAGATAAATAGGTTCTATTTCCATATCGTAGTAAAGCTTGTTTTTAACTGACTCAAACTGCGTACAGTTGTCAAGTGTGTCATATACAACCTGAGACTGAACAAAATCACATTCAAGCGTAATTATGTTGTAGCCCTTTTCAAGCTTTCCTGTAATGTCGATAATCTTAAAGGACTTGTCTCTGTAGTAGCCGAGAACATTCTTTTCGATAAGCTTGCCGTTAATGTAGATTGTGTACTGCTCGGGTCTTTCTATGACAAGCTGAATTTTGTCGGGAATATTTCTGTCAAGATTTACGTCAAAGTCCATAGCAACCTTGACCTTTCTCTTTAAGTCGCAGGCAAGCTGCATAACATCGAGAATGTAGGCGTTCTTGCGTTCAAGCTCACCGTCAAAGTAAACGTCGCACTTATCAAGGGTAAGAAGGTTATCGTCACTCTTTGCGATTTCCCAGTCACCGAAAAGTTTTTCATTGACAGGGGATAACGCTGCTGTTTTGTCTTCAACGCTCTTGTATACGTCATCCTGCCTTACAAAGTAGACAACAGAACCCTTTTTCTCAAAGGTGTGGTTAACTGTAATAACGCCGTCTTTTTCTGTAAAGGAAACGGGACGGGTTTCGCCTGTCATATAGTCGAACATTGCAACCGATTTTCCGTAAAGACTGATTTTTGTATCTGCCTTGTCCGAGAAGGAATTTACAAAGTAGAACATTTCAAAGTCGTCGAAAATTCGTCTGCATACCTGAATATCAACGGGATTGTTCTCTTTGTCACATATTGCACAGCAGCGCGCTGTATCAGGGATGAAAGAAAGAATATCTTCTGTTTTATCGGCTTTGTTTTTGCATATTAATTCTGCTTTGTTACATCTTTCACCGTCAACAAGATACGGAGCCTTGTCTACGAAGATAAGCTTTCCGCCATTGTCTTGGAATTGAGTCAGCAGCTCCAATGTGTTGCTGTCAATACATTCGGATGACGGTACGATAATTGTTGAATATGTAATTTTACCGACTGTAAATTTGTTGCCCTCAATCCTCGCGTACTTTTTCATAATCTTGTCGTCACCGAGGTGGAAGAGAATCTGGTTTTGATCGAGAACAGTCATTACGTCGAACAATTTCCCCTGTATATTATTGCATCTTATTCTCTTTTCTCTTTCATCGCCGTGCCAGTTAACCCAGGCTGAAGACATAGTGTGAAGCACAAGCACATCGCACTTAATTTCACCTTCTGCAAGAAGCATACCCATACGGCTTGCAAAATCGTTAAAGTCTCGATAATCATTCCACCAGGGATTCTGGTAGAAGTGACCTGCAGGATAGTCGCGCTTACGAAGACCCTCCAGACTGTAGCCTGCAAGATGCTGGCAGAGTAGATTTACACCCTTGACCATCTGCCATTCGTATACGTGCTTTAATTCTTCAAAGGAAACATCCCAGCCGCACATGGCAAAGCTTTCGGTCAGAATCTGCTTTTTTCCGAGCTGTGCACAGACGGATGTTACCTGAGAGGGCATGAGGTATCTGTTTAGTGAAAGCCCCAATTTGTCAACTCCGGGTATATGCATATACTCGTAGTTTGGCATAACTGCACCGTTGGATTCAATAGCGTCTGTCAGACCTTCTTCAAGAACCATATGACCGGTTAATTCTGAGCCGTTTTCGTTGCACCATTTGTATATTCTTCCCATAAAGTTTTCGCTGAAAAGATATGTCACAAGCTTCCAAAAACGGAAAAGTGTCTGCTTTCCGCTTTCGGATTCTATAAATAAATCGCAAAGCTTCGGAAGGAGACTTTCACCGTATGCCTTCTTGTATTCCTCATCAAGGATAAACGACCAGGGAATACCGCCACGGGAAACCTGAGGCTCGTCCGTAAAGAAACCGCGCATATTCTTGAATTTGTCACAAAGCTCAGACTTGTACTTTTCGTGAGTTGATTTTAAGAATTCATCGGTTACCTTGCCGTTAAGAGTGTCAACATAAAAGGGATTTACATCATAGTAAAAATGAGCAAATTTTCCGTCGTCAAGCCTTATGTTGGTAATGGTTCTGTCAGTAGACTTTTCTTCATCTACTGTTTCCATTCTTAAATACTTCTGCTGATATTCGACGCCCAGACCGTTTACTGCATCCGAGCCGAAGCCGCTGGGCCAGCCGTTTTCGTCATAACCCCAGGCGTGCATATTAAGCTTTTCGGCTTCATCAACGGATGCCTTTACGTTGTCCATCCATTCTTCGCCGAGATATGGGGTGGTAAGACCGCCTCTTGCGTGCATAAAAAAGCCGCCCATACCGACTCTGTTCATTTCGTCTATCTGCCATCTTGTTTCTTGTGCATCAAGCCTTGAATTCCAGGACCAGAAGGGGACAGGTCTGTATTTTGACGGCGGGTTCTTAATTCTGCTAAGTATTTCATTCATAAACTTAATTCTCCGTTTCCCACATTACTGCATTATTTGTATTCATTTATTGAATTATAACATTCATTATCTGACAGTGTCAATACTTTTTCAACATAATCGGTAAGATACCAAATAGTCAATTATTTACATTCAAATGTTTAATAATTTTTTGTATGAGCCGGAGCAGACGTGCTTAAAATCGAGCAACTTGTTCATAAAAATGTTAAATATAAACATTCATTTCTTTTATATAATTTGATATAATGAATTTGTATATCTGTAAAAGGAGGGTCTGCTTACGAAAAAGAGTAACAAAGAATATGTCTGTCCGAAAATTGATGTAATAAAGGTACAGACACAGGAGATTCTTACTGCCAGCGACGAAGAAGTTTTTGTAGATGGCGGCAGTTTGTTCGATTAGTTCCCGGCATAGCTTTAATCCAAAATAAACCATAAGGAGAAGAACATTATGAAAAAGTTTTTGAGCATACTGCTTGCGGTTCTGATGGTGTTTTCATCAACTGTCAGCTATGCTGCACCTTCACTTGCAGGTTCAACCGAAACTGCGGTTGAATATTATGTGCCTGTGATTGAAGAACAAGAAGAATCAGCAGAGGCAACACTTGCCGCTGTTGACACAACAGAGTACGGTGAGCTTGTTGTAAGATTTACATACGATAATCTTACCGCAGATACAGATTACCTTTCGGCATTTACCGTTACTGACTATAACAACGACCTCGTTGATGTCGGCGGTGAATGGGGTTCCGGATCTCATATGAATACCAATTCCAATAACACAAGACCCTTCGCATGGGACGGTGCAAACGGTTCTTCTGAAAGACATTCTGCGGTTTATGCAAGAGAAGAATCTGACGGTAACGTGTACCTCGAACTTCAGGGTACAGGCTCTACCGCAAGATTCGGTATCCGTGACTACAACGGCGGCGGCTTTGCAAAAGCAGGTCACTATATTCTAACAGTAGACGTGCTTTCTGAAACTAACAAGAGACCTTTTAATAAAGCACACTTCTAGGACGGCACAGGTACTGATAAGTTCTATCAGGATGAGCTTATTGACGAGGATATTACACTTGGAGAATGGTCTACAATCGTTGTATCACAGGACGATATTCACGATTCCCTCACTGTTAGTGCCGGTACATATGACCATACACTCAACACCTATGCAAACTACATCTTCCTTTATGATGCTCTTGCTTCCGGTGAAGTCGTAGGTATCGATAACCTTACACTTTGGTGGATTCCTGCGGAAATCACACATAAGGTTACTCATACATCCTATGACGGCGGTCTTGAAATTGCTGAAGCTGATACAGTAATCGGTGGCGGTATCAAGACGGTTGATGAAATAGCTATTACCCTTAATGAAGATCCTAAGTTTAACTCCGCAGGCTACTATCTTGATAAGATTATCCTTGACGGCGTTGAATATTCGGGTTCCGATAAGGTTGTCCTTACATCGGCTAAGACATTTACTGTCGTATGGGATAAGCTTAACCTTCTCGAATACGGTGTTGAATTCAACACTGTTGAAGACTATAATGCCATGGCTACGAACAACGGTATTCGTTCTCCGGGTAAGAGCCATGCTTATTATGGAACTGGTGATTACAGCTTTGTTGAATGGAATGAAGATGATGGTTATGTAACAATCAACGTTGATGCTTCAGATGCTGCAAAGACAGCGGCAACAGAAAACGGGTACAGCTATGCGTTTGTTCATGACCACGGCTTTTACGTTCCTTCAATCAGAGAAGGCGACCTTGGTGTGACTGTTCCCGCAGGCTCATTTGAAAAGTTTGAAATACGACTCAGATATCACATCAACCTTGCTGAGGCTGACTACAGTTCAAATCTTACATACTACAATGTAAACGCAAGTAACACTCAGACCTTTGATGCAGCAAGCTTCAGAGCTCCTTCTTATCTTTATATGAAGATAGGCAGTGCCGGTTGGGCTGATAAGGGTAGTGATTTCGCAAAAAAGAGCGTTTCTGCGATTCAGGACCAGTGGATTACATTAACTTTTGATGCTTCCACATATGGCTTTGATACACAGGCTCTTACAGCACTCAGATACGACTATAACCTTCCCGACGGTTCTACAATCGATATCGACTACATCCGTTTCATCGGCGAGCCTCTTCCCAATGTAATCATTGATATGGACGGCGTGACAAAGAATCTCGGCTACAAGTACGATGAAACTACAACAGTCGGTGATATCCTTTCCAAGATTGATTATGTCGGCAATGAAACAGTTGTAGGACTTGCTTCCACCGAAGGCGGTGCAGCACTTGCTGAGGACACATTTATCAGCTCTCTCGGCACAGACGATGTTACTCTTTATGCTGTTTACAAAGCCAATCCTTTTATAGGAGATTATGGCGAATTAGTTTTCAATTTTGATTTCGATTCAGCTTCCGAAGGTGTATATTCATATATTACTAGTGGCGGAACCTACAATTCAATTTCTGAGTTAGGTGGCACAGCTAACAGTAATTTTAACGTTGAAAATATATATTTTGTTCAATACGGTAATGGTACTGATGCATCTACTTATACTATTGTTAAGGAAAATGACGGCAATCAGTATCTTGAAATAGATTTGTCATGTGATGCAATATATAATTCCCCGACTTACGCAGTAAGACATAAAACCGATGTCGGTTTTACGGATGTTTCACGTTATGAAAACGGTTCCCTTGTTGTCACATATGATGTTTTAGCCGATACTTCAAACCCTGATTCTTCAGCATTTAAGGTTGTTTTCAATGGTGAAAACTTAATTGCAAGAGAACTCGGTGGTACTGCTTGCACATATCCTCAGAAGGGCGAATGGGGTACTGTTGTATCTATGTTCGGTGAAGAACAGATTGCTTCAGATAGTAAGAAATTATTTACCGATATAGCTGATGTAACAAGAATTATTTTGCAAAAGCAAAATAAGGAAACAACAAGCGGTATTTACGGTATTGATAACATTTCCCTTTGGTGGTTGCCTGAAACAGTAGATATTACTGTTGCGGCAGGGGATAACGACAGCGTTAAGGACACAGCATATACAATCTGTCCTACAGAAACAACTGTCGGCGACCTTATGGATATGGTTTACGGCAACAGAAAGAACATCGTAGGTCTTTCTCTCACAGAAGGCGGCGAGCTTCTCTCTGAAGACACACTTCTTACATATGCATATCCCACAACACTTTATCCTACCTGGTCTGATATTGCTATTCTTGATGACTACAGTCTTGAATTTGATGAAGCAACCTCTATCACAGACACAGACGGTACGGTTAGCTTCTTAAAACTCAGAGATAACACCAATGTAACTTGGAACGAAGACGGCTATATGACAATGCACTTTGAAGCTGCAGACGGTTATACCGGCGTCTACGATAACTACATCTTGAATAAAAAGATTACTACAGATAACTGCATTAAGCCCGGTGTTGTTAACAAGGTTGCAATAAGAGTAAGATTCCACGGCTTGACTGAAGGTTCGTACTTGACATCATATAGCACATCTTCTTACACTTTAAGCTTCTCAGGCTTCAAGTCCTGTCTGCATATATTGGATACAACAGGTGCAGGTCCTTTAACTACTAACTGGGCTGAAAAGCTTAACGGTGTTTTTGAGAACGATAAGTGGTATGTATTGTATTTTGATGCAGCCGATTGTATGCCCGACGGTGCAGGACAGGTCAGATTTGATACTCCTTATCCTATGCCCGACGGTGCAAGTATGGATCTCGACTACATCCGTTTCCTTCCCACAAATAAGTATACATTAACTGTTGATAACGGCGATAATACATCCGCTACAGTTGTCACAATGGATGCATATCCCGAAACAACAGCTGCAGAAGTTATGGCAAAGATCCGTGTTGACGAAGGCGACAAGACGCTTGTTGGTATTTCAAGAACAGCAGGCGGCGAGCTTCTCGCTTCCTCCGAATATATTTGCACAACAGGTGATGATACAACAGTTTACGCTGTTTGGGAAGATTATGAATTCCTTGAAGGCTACGGCTATGAATTCAATGACGATGTTCTTCCTTACAGTTCAAATATCCAGACAAATAATGCAACCAGAACGCTTTCGGTTCAGGACGGTTATATTACAGTAGATCTTACTGCTCCCGAAGGATACACAGGCGTATGGGATACTCAGTTCTATTTGCCCCTCACAACAAACGCCTTCTATAACCCCTCAAAGTATGTTCCTGCAGGTGTTGTAACAAACATTACAGCAAGAATTCGCTTCAGAGGTACAGGTACTGAAGAACAGAGTTTAACAACTACCCACGACAAATACCCGACAGCTACATTCAACCCGGTAAACCCCAGCAATGTATATATTTACTCGGGTGCTCCCGGTAATAAGTGGGGTGAAAACCTTAAGTCTTACAATTACAACTACAAATCCTTCACATCCGACGGTATTGTTGATGGTCGTTGGTTTACAGTAAATATTCCTACAAATAGCGAAACCATAGATCTCTACAATAACGGTGTAGGCTACTTGAGATTCGACTTCCCGTATCCAATGCCCTCAGGCACAAAGATTGATGTTGACTTTATCCGTCTTGTCGGCGATAACGATAAACTTCCCGTAGTAGAAGACGGCGAATACGGCACAAAGGTTTGGGAAATTAACTTTGACACAGCTGCTGCCGGCTCTGTAGCATCAGGTACGGTGGTAAGCGACCTCGGTTCAGTATTCAATCCCGTATTCTTCGGTGCTGACTATGAAGGCGGCACAAAGTTAAGATACGGCAATGCTACAACAGAACTTGTTGCTGAAGCAGACGGTACAGGTAACTACATCAAGTATACTTCTACTGCTGACGGCACGGGCCCTTATATGTTCATTGTTAATGATAAACAGCTTCCCTTCGTCAAGGAAGATGGTTACTTCATTATCACTTATGATTTGATTAACGACACAAGCGCTTCTGTACCTCATACCTTCAGAATCAATATGAAGGATTTGGTTGAAGACAAGGCTGATAACTTCGAATTTGCCGAAAACGGTGATTGGCAAAAGGTTGTTCTTTACTACGATAAAGAAATAGGCTCAAAGGCAGATGACGCCGACGGTATTATTACAAGCACCTCCGATATTACAATCGTCAAGTGGCATAACACAAGTTCCACAAAGACAGGCGAAACAATCTGTATGGATAATATCACACTCTGGTATGTTCCCAAGACTGTTCCCGTAGTTATCGATAACAGTGCAGTAGGACTTGAAAACACAGTCATCGAAGAATACCCCACTTGCGGTATGACAAACGAAGAGCTTGCCGCCCTTCTTCCTACAGTGGATAACGGTGAGGTTATAGGTCTTTCCAAGTCAGCAGGCGGTGCTCTTGTATACGAAAACAGATCTCCCGTTTCTCAGATGCTCTACTCTGTATGGGCAATTGATACAATCCTTACGGTTGATATGGGCGATAACACAAAGCTTTCCGATATGACAATTCAGATTCCCGCAGGTTCATCCGTTACTGTTTCTGATATCGAAGCAAAGTTTATAGACCACGGTGATAAGATTTTCGCAGGTCTTTCACTCACAGAAGGCGGCGAAAAGCTTTCTTCCACAGCTACAATTTCTGCAACCGAAGACGGTGCAATCACAATCTACGCACTCTGGAACGACTACTATACAAACGACTTCTACAGCGTTGAATTCGACCATAAGGGCGAAGGCGTGGCAGACGTTGGTGAATCCCACGTCAATGCAGGTAAGAACTCTGCATACCGCCTCGATGCCAAGGATGCAAGCGGTAACGCAGCGGCAGGTGATGCGACTGATTCACTCGTCTGGAACGAAGAAGAAGGCTATCTCACAATGAAGTTTGATGCATCCGGTTATGCAAAGGCTCAGGCTGCTGAAAACGGATACACTGCTATCGTTTGGGACCCCTATATGGAGATCGATACCCTTTATGATGCTACAGGCGACGAAACATATCTCCCTGCAGGCAATGCAGACTATGTTGTTATCAGAATGAGATACAGAGGTATGCCCGGTGTCAATACTGCTTATTGGAGAGCAGACACTGCAAAAGCATACACTTTGAAGCCTGCAGAAGTTTACGCTCCCTACTACTACTACACAACATCCGCAAATGCAGACTTCGGCTCACCTAATGCGGTTAAGTATGTATCCTTGGTAGAAGGCAGTGCACACAGAGATAGCTGGTTCACAGTATTTATTCCTGCATCTGAACTCACCATTGACGCAAACAATGTTTACAGATTCAGACTCGACCCCAATGACGGTATGCCCGACGGCTCTGCTATTGATATTGACTTTATCAGATTTATTCATACAACTGATGAAACCAAAAACTTTGATGCACCTGCTTCCATAGAAGACAGAACGGCTATTAGAATTGGTTCTGATGACGATATTACAAAGTACGGTGCCAAGAGAAACGGTGTCAGAGTTCTTGCAAGTATCTCAGCTGCAACAGCAACTCCCTCTACAGAATTCGGCTGGATGTTTACAGCTTCTGAAAAGTGGAATAAGTCCGGTACAGACGGTTCAAGAAGCTGGTATGAGCTTAAGATGGATCTGTATGATGAAAGCAGTAACTTTATTATGGCCGGTTTCATTAAGAGAAACAGCGAACACGAAGTCGGCTTCTTTGAAAGTGACGATGATTTCTTCAAGACCTTTGCAGCAGTTCTTTACAACATTCCCGTAAAGAACTATAAGAGTCCCTTCATCGTAAGACCTTTTGCAAAGCTTGGTAACAATTACGCATACGGCGAACCCTTTGAAATCAACTTCCTTGATATTCTCGAAGCGGCTGCCGGCAAAGAAGGTGTTTCTGATGAAGTAGTTGCGTACTACAACGAATGTAACTCTGCATACGCTGCTTACCTCAGTGCAAACGCAGACTACAACAGCAGTGAAGTTGTTGCAGCACTCAATACTGTTATGAGCAGTGCTTCTTCCATCAAGGAAAACCTTATTATTCCTACAAATGATACTGCTCCCACAGTAAGCGGTGACATTGTAACAATGAAGGCTTGGATGGACGGTTCACTCGTTACACTCAATGTTTCTACAAAGGATACATATCCTGCAATTATAGATACAAGCACAGGTCTTCTTTCCGATGCTTATAACGAAAAGCCTTGTGTATACTATCTCAGCGACGGTGTTTACTACATCAGATCTCTCGGCAGATCAGAAAATGCAGGCGGCGACTATAACGGTCTTGAAAAGTCCGATGCTACTGCAATGGAAGCAAATGTTGACGCAAGTGCTCTCTTCCTTTCAGAAATCGAAGATGTTGCATCACCCTTCCAGAGGCTTCCTATCGACGATGAACTTACAAACGGTAAGGATAGCTTCTTCCTCGGTGACTTTGCTACAGGTGAATTTGACTTCACATTCCAGAGAGCAAACTCCACAACAAGAATAATTACAACAGGTAAGACAGGCATAATCGGCTCCGACTCAGTGGTTGTTGCAAAGTATAACTTCCCGAACGGCACTACAGAATGGGTATCCTACTCGGTTGACCAGCTTCTCAAGATGGGTCTTGACAGCAGCAGCGAGGATATTGCCGACGGTATCGACTTTACAAATCTTACATACGTTGTATCCAATAATACAACATCTGTTGCATCAGGCACGGTTAACCAGAGAGAATACGAAGACCTCGCAGTTCTCGCAGGTGTTGTTGATGTTCCTGCAACCGTAAATTACACAACAACAAACTTCCTTGCAGCAAAATATAACAAGGTTATCGTTAAGACAACAAGTGCGACAAGCTATGTAACTGTTAAGTTCACAAGAGCTGACGGCGTTTCCGATTCCATTAAGTACTACGCTTACGGTACAACAACCGACGACTATAGAATCTTTGACGTTGACCTTTACGGTATGGCTAAGTACCACAGCACAATTTCAAGCCTTACAGTAACAGCTAACTCCGGCTCCGTATCATATGCATACCTTGTTGAAGATCCTGATTACTATTCTTCCTCAGACCTTGCGAATATGAATTCTACAATGATATTCCAGGATATGAACTACGACAACGGTTTCTATGTAAGAGATATGGATCAGGTGTTGACAAAGTCTGATTGGCAGAACTACAAGTTTGCTTCCAACGGCAATACTCCTCTTTGGATGATTGACCCCTGGTATTCTTATGACTATAGCGGTACAAAAGCAAACTACGAACTTTATACAAAAGCTTCCGAAACTGCTACATCTCTTAGTGATACAGCAGGTTCAAAGGTTGTTAAGTTCAACGGCACAAAGACCTCCACATATGCAGACGGCTCGTCTCATACGGGTGATGTTCTTTCGCTTACACTTAATGCAAGAGCAATTTACAACGGTATGACACACACTGAAATGCAGTCTGCAGGTATGACATACTGGCCTCACCTTCTCATTGAACAGAACACACAGATTGCTTCCGTTGATACTACAGCAACAAGTGCAGGTGCAGATAAGATATTCCTCGAAATGGATATCAAGATGACCGACTATACTGTTGATGTGGATAAATACACCGAAAGCGTAGGTACAAAGCAGCTTTCATTCCTGCTCTACTCCTACCTCAGACCCAAGGCAAGTCCTAACGACAGAATCTGGTTCGGTGCTTCTCTCTGTAGTGAAGGTGCAACTCAGTATCCTACATGGAACAGAGATACAGGTGCTTCCGCATACATCTACTGTATACCTCAGGAAATCGTATACCAGGGTATTGCAAACTCCTTCTATCAGCAGATTGAAGATAACATTACTGAAAAATCCCTCACAGGTCGCGGCACAGATTCCACAAGTAAGGATTGGGTACACATCAGCCTTGATGTAACACCTTATATCCAGACTGCTATCGACTGGGCTAACCGTGAAGACGCATTCGGTCTCGGTGCTCTCACAAGAGATGACTTCTACTTCGACGGTGTGAACATCGGTTTCGAAACACACGGTAATATTGACGGTACATTTGAAATTGCAAACTTCAACTTTGTAGCGTATAACTAAAAGTAAATTCCCCGGGCAGGGGAGAATAAGCCGCAGCTGAAAAGCTGCGGCTTTTGTCTTGGTAAATAGTATTGATTTTGATGTATAAATTCTAAGTTGTCATAAATTACGTAAATTTTCAAATGTGAAAAATTTAAAAAGTGCCTGAAACACCAATGCTGAATTTGTTTGTCCAAAATTATATGTTTTTTATTAATTTTATCCAAAAACGTATTGATTTTTATCAAAACTTATGATAGAATTATAGTGTGAATTTGTATAGGTAGAATTGTACATAAAATTTAAAACATTTATGTAGAAAAGCTTCTCGGGATTGCTTGAAATTGTATAAAGTGCTCCCTTTCACAGGTAAAAAGTAAGTAGGGAAGACCGTTGGATTTTTGTCATAAATGTCGTTTTGCTGTTTTTGTAAAAAATAAAAAAATATAAATGAATTATCAAAAGGAGGTAAATCTATGAAACTGAAGTATTTTAGCCCCGAGTTGGAAGTAACTCTCTTGTTGGCTGAAGACATCCTTAATGCAAGTACAGGCACTGACATTAGCGACGCAGAAGTCGAAATGGATGGTTCAGATCTCTTCGATTAATACGCACACCCCCTCAAAAAAACATTTTAAAGGAGAAATTTCATTATGAAAAAGTTTTTAAGCATTTTGCTTGCTGTTATGATGGTTCTCTCTACAGTAAGCTTTGCGGCTCCCTCAATCGCAGGTTCTACTGAAACAGCTGTTGAAGCTCCTGTGGTTGAAGCTCTTGCAGAAGAAGCTGCAGACCTTGCAGCTGATGCAGTAATAGACGAATTCGGTACACTTCTTGCAGAAGTTAACTTTAACTCCGCGGCACTTGGCGAAATTGATTTCGGCTCCGGCCTTCTCATTTCTGCTCTCGGCGGATCTTCGGATATCACAACTGCAAAATTATGTAACGGCTCCGGTAATAGTTACCCTGCAATGGGTGCTGTAATCAAGGAAAGAGCAACAGGCGATAAGTACCTCGAGGTTACAACTAACGCTTCTGCTGCTTATAACCTTCTTCAGCTCTATACAGGTGCAAGCAGCACTTACTTCACAACTGAAGACGGCTATCTTACAGTAACATTTGATGTAAACTACGGCACTTCCGCTGCGACCGGCAAGTACCACGATGTTGTTTACAACAGAAGCCAGCTGGCTGAAGCAAAGGATCAGTCCCTTCTCACACTCGCTGAAGAAAACGGCGGCTGGGGCAAGGTTATTTCTTCCTTTGACGAAGAAATCGGTCTTTCCGGTAACGGCGGTAACTCCGAAACAATGGTTCCCAACGAAGTAAACTACATCAAGCTTCACAGTGCTTCCGGCGTAGCAGCAGGCGAAACATACGGCATCGATAACATCCGCGTTTACTACAGACCCAAGACCGTTGATGTAACTATCTACGTTGACGGTACAAACGATGTAGTTATCAATGACTACGACACACTCGGTATGGAATTAGATGAGCTCGCAGCTTTGCTTCCCGAAGTGGAAGGCAAGGCTCTCGCTGGCTTCTCACTTGAAGAAGGCGGCGAACCTATGGCAACAACAAAGTTTGCAAGCGACTGCACGGTTTACCCCGTATACGAAGAAAGAGTTGCTCTTAACGGCTCACTTGAATTTACAAGTGATTCTGACCTTAATAAGATTACTAACAGAAACGGCAAGGCTGCATTTTCCCATGACGCAGATAACGGCTATCTTCATGTCGAGTTCAGTGGCTCTGATACCGGCTTTAACTGGAAATCTGTAAATATCCCCGCAGATGTTTTGACGGACATCGAATTTAAGATCAGATATTACGGTATTACCAAGACAACGAATGTTAACCAGCCCGAAATTTACTACACAACAGGTGGTACTTTCATACACGGTACATCTTACAAAATTGACCTTACAAATTATAATGACGGCGATTGGCTTACATTCCACTTTACGGCAGCTGAACTCGGTATTACAGACCTTACAACCTTCCGCCTTGACTTCTATGATAATATGACCTCGGGCAGTGCTGATATTGACTACATCCGTTTCATCGGTAGACCCGTTAGAGTAACAGTTGACAACGGTGATAACGCTACAGCTCCCGAAGTTGTTATGGATATCACTTCTTCCACAACAGTAGCAGAAGTTGAAGCTAAGTACGCTAAAGACCACGGCGATATGAAGTTCCTCGGTCTTTCCAGAACAGCAGGCGGCGAAGTTCTCGCTGACACTGAGCTCGTTTCTGCTGACGGCACATCCACAACACTCTACGCAGTTTGGGACGATTATGAATACCTCACAAGATACTCTCTTGACTTCGATGAAGAAACAGACGTTACAAAGAAGATAAGCATCAATCAGAACAACGACGGTGTTGACGGCAACTCCACATACGGCACAACATACTTCTGGAACGAAGAAGGCGGCTACCTCACACTTAAGGCAGTTGCAGCTGACGGCTACACAGCTACTTGGGACCACCAGGTATATGTTAATACCTTCAGCTCGGATACTGCACTTCCCGCAGGTGTTGTTTCCGAAATTGCTGTAAGAATGAGATACAGAAACATTCCTTCTGCAAAGACAACATACACAATTTCCGGCAAAAGTGATATAGCATTCGACCCTGCAAACAATAATGCATACGTTCACATTGATAAGTACGGTGCAACAGCTTTTGGTAAGCAGCTTCAGTCCACGAACCGTACCGAAAAGAACCTTGTTGACGGTGAATGGTTCACTCGTTACCTCGATGCTGAAACATACTTCGCAGGCGGTCTTTCTTATGTAAGATTCGATACAGCATATCCCCTGCCCGACGGCGCTGAAGTTGATATCGACTACATCAGATTCGTTGGCGATAACAAAGACGAAAACATCCCCGGCGCTGAATTCCTCGGCGAATACGGCGAACAAGTATTTACAGTAAACTTTGACAGTGCTGCTGCAGGTACTCTTACATCCGGTTCAACAATTGAGGCTATCGGCGGAGAAACAAACGGCTGGATTTCTAAGGCTGAAGCTTCTGAAATCAAGTTTGGATTCGGTGCAAATGGCGGCAAGACAGCTCCTACAGGTGTTATCGAAAGCACAGGTACAAATCAGTACTTCACATACACCCTCAATGATGCAGGCTCTTATAACTATTTCTTCTTCAGATCTTATGCTTCAGGTTTACAGTATGTAGACCAGGATGGTTACTTTATTGCAACATTTGATTATAAGACAAGTGCTGATAAAGCTTTCACATTCAGATTCAACAGACAGGACCAGATCGAAGATCCTGCTGAAAATATTCAGGTAATCGATAACGGCGAATGGAAGACAGCTGTTGTTTACTACGATAATGAAATCGGTTCTGCCGTAAGAAGCACAACAACAAGTATTGCTTCCACAGATGAAATCAACATTGTTAAGTGGCATCCTACAGGCGACGGTGCTGCAGCAGGCACAACAGTTTCTATTGATAACTTCACGCTTTGGTTTGTTCCCAAGACAACCACAGTTACTGTTAACCTTGCAAAGTACGGTGTTGCTGACGCTGTAATCGAGGATTATCCTACAATCGGTATGACAAAGGAACAGCTCACACGTGCTCTTCCTGCAGTTCCCGACAGAGAAATCACAGGTCTTTCTCTTACAGACGGCGGCGAAGCTCTCTACCAGAACAGAATTGCAACAGAAGCAACGGTATACCCCGTATACGATAAGGTAAAGCTTCTCGATCAGACACTTGAATTCAACAGCTCTGCAGATTATGATAGAATTGCTGCAATCAACGGTTTCAGAGTTGGTCAGAACAACGTAAAGACTAAAGTTGCCGAACAGTTTGTAATTACAAGCGATGATACAGCAGGCTACATCTCTATGGAAAATGAATCTGCTGAAGGCGAAGGCGGTGCAGTAATTGACTACGGCTTTGTCGTTACAACTACTCCTTTCTCCAAGGAAGAAGTTAAGGAAATCGTTATAAGACTCAGACTTAATAACATTCCTGAAGCTACAGCAAAATATACCTGCGGTACTCACTGTACTACCGGAAGTCATACATTTGATCCTACAAATGCATGCTATATGGAGCTTGTATGGTGGGATGCAGATTCTGCTGAATTAAAGCAGAACTATGTATATGCAAACCTTGTTGAGCTTGAAGGCGACTGGTTTACATATTCTATCCCCGCGGAAAGCTTCCCCTACGATAATGTTAAGCAGTTCAGATTTGACCCCTTCGGCGACGTAGCTCCTAACGGTACGGTTTGTGAAGTTGACTACATCCGCTTCTACGGCTATCCCGATCCCGACAACGAAGCTCTCGCATACAGTGCAGAATTCAATGAAAACGCAAACGGCGTGAGCCTTAATGCTTGGATGAAGGAAGACGGCACATATATGTTCGATGACGGCGTAAACGGCGATAGGGGCCCCGGTATCGGTTCTAAGTACCTCACAGACGGTGCTGACGGCTACATCACTTGGAACGCAGACGGTTATGTAACTCTTAACTTCGACGCAAACGATGAAATAAAGGCAGCTGCAGCAGAGGCAGGCTACACAGCAGCAGTTTACGACCCCTCTATCTACGTTTCCGCACTTGATAAGGCTAAGTACATTCCTGCCGGCTCATTTGAAGAACTCGTTATCAGAATGAGAATCAGAGGTCTTCCCACAGACGGTACAACAGTTTACGGTCAGAACTACGGCGGTCTTAACTCCGTAGAATTCTCAATGTCCAAGTACCCTGTATACTTCCACTGGATGAACAGCAGAGATGCTATTAAGTATGACGGCGTACAGTCTAAGTACTTTGACGACACTTGCACATTTATCGAAGGCTCCTATGTAGCTGACGAATGGTTCACAGTTTCCATTCCCGCATCCTTCTTTGATGCAGATGTTGAAGACCTTGCAACTCTCAGAATCAACCTTCCCGACTGGACTCCCGACGGAACAAAGATTGATATCGACTACATCAGATTTATGGGTCAGCCCGCAGAGGTTGATGCTCCTGCATCTGTTGAAGACGCTACAGATATCAGAATTGTAGAAGGTAAGGAAAACGGTCTCAGATTCAAGGCTACAGTTACCTCTGCTACAGATACAACAGCTGCAGCCCTTGGTTTCGTAGTAGTTTCCTACGACAAGTTTATGGCTGATAACAATTCTTACGACGCTCTTGCAGTTGATACAGAAGGTGCAAAGGTTGGTTATAAGAGACTTGATGGCGAAGATTTAGTTAACTACTTCAACACCGATGATGACGAAGCTCTCGAAATGGCAGCAGTTCTTTACGGTATTCCCGAAGCAAACTTCGAAAGCTACGTACTCGTAAGACCCTTCGCATTCGTTGATGGCGCTTACTACTACGGTACAGCATTCTCCACAAGCCTCTATATTGAAGCTTGCGAAATCGCTGATTCCGATGCTTATGATCTCTTAGATGAAGATCAGCAGGCATACATCGACTACGTTCTCAACACAGTTGAACTCTGAAGGGAACGCCTCGACGAGGAGCTTGTCACTCTTATGAGTGAACCTGCTTCCGTTGCGGAAAGCATAATTATTCCCACAAACCTAAAGCCCGTTGAATATAAGTATGTTTACGGTGATCTTACTCCCCATATATATGCTTTTGTAGACGGCACAGCAAAGTACATTCCCGTTGATAGATACGCAAGTCTTAACGGCACTCTTTCCGTCCTCTCGCAGGACGGAAAGGCTGTCAATAGTCTTTTCGACGAAAAGCTTTGCGTTTATGCAATTGATAAGTACGGAATTTATCATATAAGAGGTCTTAGCTCTGCAATTGATATGGACGGCGAATATGTCGGCTTGTCGCAGGACGGTGCTTCTCTTTACAGCGGAACCGATGAAAGCATTATGATTATAAATGAAGATGCTTACTTTGCTTCTAATGTTCAGAGAATTGACGGTGAGAATAACGAGGATTCAATTTTCCTCGGAAGCCGTGAAGATACTACGTATGAAAGCGTATTTCCCACCGACCTTACAAAGGTAATAGTGAGAACCTACTTCACTGAATCCGATACTTATGAATGGGCAACCTATGACTATGATGCTCTTATGCTTATGGGGCTTGCAAATGAGGGTACATATAATCTCGGTCATAATATCCCGACAGAGTCTCTTTCCTATGTTCTTTCAAATAAGAAGGACAGCACAGAGAATGAGTATCTTGTTGCGGCATATATTACAAATACGTATGTTGATGACTGCGAGTATGATATTGATGAATTCACAAGCGACAATTGCATCATAAGACAGGCAGAAACAACATTTGAAGACGGCAATGTTACTCTCGAAGCAACAGGCACCGATATTTCAATCGGTCTTACTGACCTAAGTCTCGATACATCCTTGTACAACAGAGTGAGAATACGTCTTAAGTACACAGGCGAATTCGCGGAGAACGAAAGATTCCAGCTCTTCTTCATGAGAACACAGGATAGTGCTTTTACCGAAGCGCGAACCCAAAATGGCAGATTTGAAGCTTACTGTGTTCCCGACGGGGAAGGGTGGTACATTTTCGACCTTGACCTTTCAAATGCTTCGAAATGGAACGGAACAATCAAGGAAATCCGTTTTGA
Source organism: uncultured Oscillospiraceae bacterium (assembly GCA_964614955.1). GTDB lineage: Bacteria > Bacillota > Clostridia > Oscillospirales > CAG-382 > UMGS1387. The sequence goes on from CAZTNR010000002.1 coordinate 23,560, forward strand.
CCCCGTAAATGACTATGGTACATTTACATTTGATTATATCAAGTTTATCAGAAACGGTAAATATGAGAAGTTAAGTGACAGTGAGCTTGAAGCTCTTTACACTCCTACATCTCTTCTTTATGATAACGACTTCGTAAACGGCTTTGACGTGCGTCCTATAGTTAACAACTATAATCCCGAGGGTTATTTTGAATATACAGGCTCGGGTGATGAAACTAACAACCTTTGGGCAATCTGCCCTTGGTGGACTCACGACGGTGACGGACTCAGTCCCTCAAACTACGCGGCAACAAGCCTTATTCATAACCGTGCAGAAACGGATGAATATACCATTGCTGACGCAAAGGGCTCGAAGGTAATTACATACCATCCCGATGATAAGTCGCTTACAATGACGCTCAACGCCTCCAGGATTTATGACGGCACGCCTCATATCAAGGATGATGCGACAACTACAGACGTTGATGAATCAAACCGTAAGTGGTGGCCTCATCTTCTTATCGAACAGGATCCATCAATCTGTCCGGTTGATACAGAAGTTCATTCTGCCGATGCAGAAAGAATTATGTGCGAGCTTGATATCAGAATGACCGAGTATACGCCTACAACCAACGAAGAAGGCACAAATGCCTGCCAGTTCCTCGTGTATTTCTACCTCTTCCATAAGGATGATGTAAAGAGAAGTCAGAGAATCTGGTTCGGTGCTTGTCTTTATGATAACAGAGGCGGTGTCGTATACGTTCCGACCTGGAACCGTGACTCTGCGGCAAATCAGATGATTTACTGTATTCCTCAGGAAACGGTTTATGAGGGACTTGAAAATTCCTATATCAGACATCAGGTTGTTGACAATACGTCTGTGTTTAATACCGTAACCGATGATGAATGGAAAACTATCAGACTTGATTTGACTTCCCATATTGACAGGGTAGTTGAATGGATGAACAGAGACAACGCATTCGGAAAAGAAGTGTCAAAAGAGGATTTGTACTTCGGCGGCGTAAATCTCGGCTTCGAAACACACGGCAATATCGACTGTACATTTGAAATAAGAAACTTTGATCTTGTTTCATATAACTGAAAAAACAATTGAATCCCTCGGTTTTCGGGGGATTTATTGCACATTTGTATTTGCTTGTTACAATACATTTGGTGCATAATTATATAAGAAAGGAAGTTTTTTGTATGAAAAAATTCTTATCAGTACTTCTTGCAGCACTTATGCTTGCTACAGGTACATTCGCGGCATTCGAAAAGGTTAATACATATGACAATAACTTTTCCGATGTCAAGGACACTAACTGGTTTGCAAAGGATGTAAAGTCTGCTTACGAACTCGGCTTTATGAACGGTAAGGCAGAAGGTCTTTTCGATCCTAACGGTAACGTAACAGTTGCTGAAGGTATTACAATGGCAGCAAGAGTTCACGCTATTTATAACGGCAATGAAATCACAAAGGCTGAAAAGCCTGTTGTAGCTGCCGGTGACGAAATCCGTTTTGATTTCGACACACTTGACGGTCACAGACTCAACCACGCAGTGGGTGATGTTGAAGACGGCGTTCTTGTAATGCAGCCCGATGCTCCCAATGCTTCCAACTTGTTTGACCTCGGCGTATTTATGGATGATCTTTCCATTGATGCTTCTGTTTATAAGACAATGACTGTAAGAATGAAGAGAGACGAGCTTCCCAATATTGTTGAAAGCAGAAATGAAGCATTTGAAATCTTCTTTGGTTCTGAAGCTAACTCCACACTCGGTGCTGAAGGTAACTTCTTGTATTCAAAAATTGCAGAGCCCGAAAAGCTTTCCGACTGGAATGAATATACATTCGATATGTCTTCGGCAGCAGGTTGGACAGGCACTATTGTTCAGATTCGTTTCGACCCCACAAATAATAACGGTAAGTACTACATTGACTCTATCGTGCTCACGGCAGGTTCAGCTCCCGTAGTTGAAGAACCCAAGGCTGAAAAGTGGTATGATATGTATGTTGACTACGCTGTAGCTAACGGCATTATAACAAAGACAACCTTCGGCAGCTACGATAAGAATATCTCAAGAGCAGACCTTGCTCACCTCTTTGCAGCATCACTTCCCGAAAGCTACTTTGGTGCTATCAACGATATCAAGGGTATTCCCGATGTTGATAAGAATGATAAGTATGCAAAGGAGCTTCTTATGCTCTATAATGCAGGTGTAGTTCTCGGTGATGCAGAAGGTAACTTCAACCCTGCATCCGATATTAAGAGATCTGAAGTTGCAGCTATTATCAACAGAGTTGCTCTTCCCGAATCCAGAGTAAAGGGTACAGTTAATGCTGTATGGGAAGAAGAAAAGCCTGTTACTCCTGTAACTCCCGAGGTTCCCAAGGCAGATGAAAATGAAACTGAAAAGGAACACGTTGCAACTCCTTTTGATGTTGAATTCAATGACCCTGCGGATCTTGATAAGTTTGCTCCCGGTGAAGTTGATTCTGCTGAAATTATTGACGGCGCACTTGTAATGGTTGCAAGAGACAGAGGTGCTGATCGTCAGCCTCAGTACGACCCCAGACTTGTTATGAAGAATGTTGAAATTGATGCTGATACATACAAGACAATCAAAATCAGACTCAAGGCTGAATTCATCGGTGAAATTACTAACGGATATTCTACAGATATTTACTTTATGACAGCTGAAGATGATAACTTCTCCGAAGAAAGATCACTTCATCCCAACCTCCTCTCTGTTTCAAAGCTTGATGATGAAGGCTGGTATCTTGTAGAGATCGACCTTACTGCTAAGGATAACTGGAGGGGCAAGGTTGTTGCATTCCGTTTCGACCCCTCTAACAACAACGGAAAGTTCTCATTTGATTACATCAGATTTGAATAATAATTTGAAAATGATAAAAGGTTGACTTCGGTCAACCTTTTTTGACGGAATTTATGATAAATTCTCGGGCTGAATGCTGGCTTTGCTGTCAAAATGATAAATAGTCGGGAATAAATGATAAATCAATTCGTTGTTTAAGTGTTGCTTTTTGTTATAGTTTGTGTTATCATTAATTTGTGAGTGGTTGTAATTAACAACCGTAAGAAAGGAGAAAATTTATGAAGAAGTTTTTATGTCTGCTCTTGGTTGCAATAATGCTTTGTGTAGGTGTAAATGCGGAATTCGAAAAGGTTAATACTTATAACAATAACTTTTCGGATGTAACTGATTCCAATTGGTATGCAGAAAACGTGAAGACTGCATATGAGCTCGGCTTTATGAACGGTAAGTCCGAGGGCAAATTTGATCCCAACGGCACAGTTACCGTAGCCGAGGGTATTACTATGGCTGCACGTATCCACGCCATTTATAACGGCAATGATATTGATGCACATAAGAAGGTCGTTGAAGAATACGGCTTTACGTTTGAAGACGGTAAGGTGCCTACAGCATATAACCGTGCAACAGGCCGCGTAGAAGATGGTGTTCTTATAGTACAGCCCGATAAACCTAACTCCAACGGTGCGTATGACCCCCAGGTTTCCTTCAACAAGCTCAGCTTCTCGGCTTCTGACTATAATCTTCTCAAGTTCCGTATGAAGATTGAGCCTCTTGATAATACTGATACATCAAAGCCCAGAAATGAAGTGCTTCAGTTCTACTTTATGACAAATCAGTCCAGCGGAATTACTGCCGATAAGGTTGAGTATGTAAAGCTTAAAGAGCTTGGCAAGGATCTTACTGACTGGTTCGAGGTTGAAGTTGAGCTTTCGGGTAATGAAAAGTGGATTGATACTATCACAGGCTTCCGCTTTGACCCCTCCGACGATAACGGTATTTTCTATATTGACTATATCACATTCTCAAAGAGTGAAAATACTACAGGTCAGAAGTGGTATCAGAAGTATGTTGACTATGCCACAGATTACAATCTCTATGGCAAGAATGACTTTTCTTCTTCTGATATGAACAGAAATATAACGCGTGCTGAAATGTGTAATCTTATTGCAGCATCCGTTCCCGAAGAAGAATTTGTTGCTATCAACGACGTAAAGGGCATTCCCGATGTTCTACGTGATGCAAGAAATGCCGATGTTTACCTTATGCTTTATAAGGCAGGTATCGTTCTCGGTGATACAGAGGGTAACTTTAAGCCTGCTTCCGATATAAAGAGATCTGAAATTGCTGCTATCATCAATAGAGTAGCTCTTCCCGAAAACAGAGTAAAGGGTACAACAAAGACCGACTGGGCAGAGCAGGGTAATGAGTATGACGTTGAATTCAACTCTGCCGATGACCTTGCACGTGCTGTTCCCGGTGACTGCGATTTTGCTGAAATTAAGAACGGCGCAATCACAATCATCCCCAGGGATAGAGGCGAAAACCGTTCTCCTCAGTTTGACCCCAAGCTTCTCGTTTCCAACATCAATGTAAATGCGGACGAATTTGCAAAGCTCAAGGTAAGAATGAAGGTTGATTTTGAGGGCACACCCAATCCCAGCCAGACAAAGTTCGACTTCTACTTTAAGACCGAAGGCGACGAATCTCTTTCCGAAGCAAAGTCAATGCATCAGGCATTCACAGAATACAGCTATGTTGATGCTGCCGGCTGGTATGTAATGGAGGTTGACTTCACACTCCATAAGGAATGGAAGGGTAATATCGTTGAATTCCGTTTTGACCCCGCAAATACAAACGGCACATACACAATCGACTACATAAGACTTGCTAAGGGCGATCCTCTTCACGGCGCTTCTCACGAATTGCTTATCAGCGAAGGCTATACTGCAACAAGACTTATGCAGGACGAACACTTTGAAAGAGGCTTCGGCGTTGCTAATGTTGAGCAGAAGGAAGGCTATACACACGGTACTTGGCAGACCTTCACAGATACCGACGAAAAGCCCCTTTGGGGTATCGGTCCCTGGTGGATTGGTACAGGCGAAGGCTTTGAAGTGGTCGATCTTTGGGACGACAGAGATTTGGCTGCCGATAAGTATACTCTTACAGATAAGTACGGTATTAACACTGTTAGGTATAACCCCGAAGAAAACTCTATCATTATGCGTCAGAACGGTGCGGCTCTCTATCAGGGTAAGCCCCACGATAAGGAGACATATAAGTGGTGGCCTCATCTTCTTCTTGAACAGTCTGTTTCTCTCACAGGTCCCGTTGATAAGGTAAGAAACTCTGCGGCTGCGGACAGAACCTTCTTTGAAATCGACGTAAAAATGAATGACTATAAGGATACAACAAATCCTGAAGGCACTAATGTTTCATCATATCTCGTTTACTTCTATCTCGTAACAGATAAGGCACCCGGTCAGAGAATCTGGTTTGGCTTTAAGCTCTTTACAGGTGAAGCAGCTAACGGCACAGTTACACCTTCCTGGAGTCCCGACTCTGCAGCAAATCAGTATATGTACGGTATTCAGCCTGCTGATATTTATGACGGTCTTGAAAACTCCTTCAACCCCGAAAAGGGTGTTGTTACTGCTGACGGTGAATGGAGACACGTCAGAATGGATATCACTTCCCACATCAAGAGAGCTGTTGAATGGGCAAACCGTGATAACATCTTCGGTACCGAAGTGACTGTTGAGGATATGTACTGGAACGGCGTAAACATCGGCTTCGAAACACACGGTAACTATGACTACGAGTTCGAATTCAAGAACTTTAATATGGTTTCCTATAACAAGTAATAAAAATTTAAATAGCATTGGTTAAGATATAATAGATAAGCAAAAAATAAATATATTCTTTCTTTGAAAGAGTTGCAATATTTTATCACAAAGCACAAAAAGGGTTGACATCTGTCAGCCTTTTTTGTTATAATTTTTACATATAACCGATGGTATATGAAAGGATGATACTAATGAAGAAAATACTTGTATTTTTAGTTGTGGCACTTATGCTTGCAATCGGTGCATTGGCTCAGGATACGCCGGCTGAAACAAACACGCTTCGCTATGACTTTGACGGCATAGACGGAATATCTTTTTACCGTGCAAGCGGCGATGTTGAGAATGGAGTTCTTGTATATAAGCCTGATACACCTGCAAACGGCGGAAGCTTTGACCACGGCTTTTTCCTTGAAGATCTCGGTTTCGATGCTTCTGAATACGATACTCTCAAAATTCGTATGAAGCGTGATAAGCTTGATAATACTGACCCTAACAAGTCAAGACCCGAATGGCTTCAGGTTTATTTTCTGACAGCCAATGAAACAAGCTTTACTGCTGACAGAGGTGTTTCCGTAAATCTTAAAGTAACTATTGGCGAAGAAAACCTTTCCGATTGGTTTGAGGTTGAAGTGAAGCTTTCGGGTAATAAGCTCTGGAATGGTGAAATCCCCAGAATGCGTATTGATACTACGGATAATAACGGCGTGTATTATGTTGATTATGTTGAGCTTACAAGCAGTGCCGCGGTAAAAAAGCCCGAAGTGACTGAAAGTGAAACAGAAGAAAATGAGACTCCGGAGGAAATTAACATTTCCTTTGAAAAGGTTAATACATATGCCGGTAACTTCGGTGATGTTCCCGCTACATCTTGGTATGCCGAAAATGTAAAGATGGCTTACGAGCTTGGCTTTATGAACGGCAAGTCCGAAGGCGAGTTTGACCCAAGTGGAAATGTAACGGTTGCTGAAGGTATAACAATGGCAACGCGTCTTCACGCTATTTCAATAGGCAGTGAGGTTAGTCAGGAAACGGCGTCCGGTTCTGATTCTTTGCGCTATGATTTTGATTCAATGGACGGCATTTCTCTTTCTCATGCTGTTGCAAAAGCGGAGGACGGTCTTCTTGTCCTTCAGCCCGATGCCCCTCTTTCCAACGGTCTATATGACCCCGGCTTTTTCCTTGACGGACTCGATATGTACGCCACCACCTACGATACATTCAAGATTCGTATGAAGAGAGATAAGCTTGATAATACCGACCCCAACAAGTCAAGACCCGAGTGGCTTCAGGTTTATTTCCAGACCATAAATGATCTTAACTTCAAGGGCGAAAGAGGCTATTCCGTAAATCTTAAAAATGTGATAGGCGAGGATAAGCTCTCGGATTGGTTTGAGGTTGAAATCAAGCTTTCCGACAACGCACTCTGGAAGGATACCATTTCAAGAATGCGTATCGACCCGACAGATAATAACGGCATTTATTATATTGACTACATCGAATTTTCAAAAAGCGGCGAGAAGAGCGCAAACGAAAAATGGTATGACCTTTATGTAAGCTATGCTCTCACACATAACATTATCAAGCAGAACACATTCTCTACCGAAGAATACACAAGAAACATAACACGTGCCGAAATGTGTAATCTTTTTGCTGCGGCTCTTCCCGAAAACTATTTCCCTCCCATAAATAAAGTTACGGCAATTCCTGATATGGATAAGAATGACTACTATGCGGATATTATGCTTATGCTCTACCGCGCAGGTGTTGTTCTCGGCTCCGATGCTGAAGGAAACTTCAATGCCTCTTCTGATATTAAGAGATCAGAGGTTGCGGCAATTATCAACAGAGTTGCACTTCCCGAAAATAGGGTAAAGGGGGAAATTACAGGTGACTGGGCAAGCTCATACCATTTGCACGATATTGAATTTAATGATCCTTCTGAACTTGATAATCTCTATTTGCCGGAATCAAGCTCAGAAGGTGAAATCAAGGACGGACACCTTGTTCTTAAGCCTGTCGAAAGAAAGGTTGCACCCACATATGATGCACAGGTAGGAAAGCTGGGAACAAGCATCCGCGCCGATGAATATACTACTCTCAGAGTCAGAATGAAGATAGAGTATAAGGGTGCAATCGGCAGAACAAAGGGCGAATTCTTCTTTACTCCCGAAGGCGTTGGAAATTTTGCTCAGGATTACGGATATTTCCCCGATTTTGAAGCGGGATATTATGTTGATGCCGCCGGCTGGAGAGTTTACGAATTCTATCTCGGCGGAGTTGAAAACTGGAAGGGTAATATCACAGGCTTCCGCTTTGACCCCACAAACAATAACGGCGTATATACTATCGACTATATCCGTTTTGTCAGAGAAGAAAGCACAATGATTGTCTCTGATGAAGAACTCGAAAAGAATTATACTGCAACAAAAGTGTTCGAAGACGAGGGATTTGAAACAGGCTTTATAGTAAAAGAACCCGACGGTGATAGAAAAGCGGTTGGTACATTTACATACGGCGATGAGACAAAAGAGCCCAAGTGGTATCTTCTTCCCTGGTGGACAAAGGCTTGCTTTATAAATGATGCGGCAGAAACAAATGATAAATATACAATAGCCGATAATATAGGAGCAAAAACCTTTAAGTATAATCCCCAAGAAAAGTCTGTCACAATGAGACTTGATACAGAAAAGGTTTATGAGGGCAAGGCTCACGGTGCTGATGATATGTGGCCGCACCTTCTTGTCGAGCAGTCTTTGTATGCAGATGATTATTCCAAGGTTCCCGAGGAAAAGAAGGAGAGCCTTGACCTCGGTGCAGATAAGGTTTACGTTGAAATGGAAGTAAAGCTTAATGAGCTCGTTGACCTTGACGCTCATAACAGACAGGACGGCGTAAGAAGTCATATTAAGTATAATGTTTACTTCTACGTTGCACACAAGGATATTCCAGGTACACATACATATTTTGGCGTAAATCCTCTTGATACAAGAGGAAATAACTCCACACAATATGACTGGTTCAATGATACCGAATCTACTATGATGATTTACAGAGTTCCCGCTTCTGATTTTGTAACAGAAGAAAACGCACTCGGTAATGACGACGGAACGTATAATATGGGCGAATGGAAGAAGATAAGAGTTGATATCACTCCTCACCTTGAAAATATTGCATCACTTCTTACAAAGGACAATACACTAAAGAGAAGCGTTACACGTGATGACCTCTGGATGAGCGGCGTTAATGCGGGCTTTGAAATCTGGGGTAACTGGCAGTGTGAGGTTGAAATGAGAAACCTCAACGTAATTTGCTACGATAAAATAGAAGCGTAATAACGTATATGTTCTTTTTTCTAAATAGTTGTTATATTTTATCTTATAAAACAAAAAGGGTTGACAATTGTCAGCCTTTTTTGTTATAATAAGACGTAATAATTTTGCATAAAAGAAAGGAACAGGCAAATGAAAAAATTATTGGTTTTGCTTATGGCTGCAGTAATGCTTGCTACAGGCGCAAATGCTGCGTTTGAGAAGGTTAATAAGTATGAAAACAATTTCTCTGACGTAAAAGACACAGCGTGGTATGCTGAAAACGTTAAAACAGCATACGAACTCGGCTTTATGAACGGTAAATCCGAAGGCATGTTTGACCCCAATGGAAATGTAACAATTGTTGAGGGTATCACAATGGCTTCCCGTCTTCATGCTATTTACAACGGTACTGAAGTAAAGAAGAACGAAAACAAGGAAGTTTCCGAATACCGTATTGAATTCGATGATCCCGAAATTCTTGTTGACCTTTCCCAAAGAAACTCAAGAAACACACATGGTGTAAACTTTAACAGAGCATACGGTGAAATCAAGGATGGTGTGCTTATCTGTCAGCCCGATGCTCCCAACGCATCAGGCAACTATGACCCTCAGATCAAGTTTGAAGGTCTTGAGCTTCCCGCAAAGGATTATAACAAGGTTATTTTCTGTATGAAGAGAGATGTTCTTCCCGACATTGACGACAGAAAGAGAAACGAAGTTCTTGAATTCTACTTCCAGACAAGCACGGCTCCCAACATTTCCGCAGATAAGTGTGTATATATCAAGCTTCCCACTGATCAGGATCTTTCAGATTGGTTCGTTGTTGAAGCCGATCTCGGTAACCACGAATTGTGGAAGGACATAATCACAGGCTTCCGATTTGATCCCACAAACCATAACGGTGTTTACTATATCGACTACATTGGTTTCGGCAAGAGCGAAAACATCAAGAGCGATAAGTGGTATGATATGTATATCGATTATGCTATCGAAAACGGCATTATCGGTAAGACAGACTACACAACAGACGAATACAATAACAATATCACAAGAGCTGAAATCTGTGACATGATCGCAGCAGCTATCCCCGAAGAACACTTTGCACCCATCAATGATGTAAAGGGTATTCCCGACGTACTCAGAGACTCCAAGAACGCAGACGTTTACCTTACACTCTATAAGGCTGGCGTGCTTCTCGGTGACACAAACGGCAACTTCAATCCCGAGGCTGACATTAAGAGATCGGAAATCGCAGCTATCATCAACAGAGTAGCTCTTCCCGAATCAAGAGTTAAGGGCACTGTTGACTGTGACTGGGCTGACCAGGGTAACCAGTATGACAGAGAATTCTATGATGCATCCAGCCTTGAAACCATTACATACAAGAAGTGTGACCTTGAAGTTGTAAACGGCGCTCTCGTTGCAACGGCTCAGTTTATGGGTGCCGATGCAAAGCCTCCGTATGACACACAGATTGGTGTTGAAGACATTTCTCTTAACGCTGACGACTACACAAAGCTCAGAGTAAGAATGAAGATTGATTTCATCGGTGAAAACGATGAGGTTTCCAGAAAGGGCGACTTCTACTTCAAGACAAGCGAAGATGAAAACCTTTCCGAGACAAAGGCTCTTCATGCAGACTTTGGTGCAACATCCTATAAGGATCCCTTCGGCTGGTACATCATCGACGTTGACTTTGCAACACATAAGGAATGGAAGGGCAATATTACAGGCTTCCGTTTTGACCCTGCAAACGCAAACGGTAAATTTACAATCGACTATATCAGACTTGTAAAGGCTGATCCTTTAAAGAATGCTTCCCATGAAACACTTATCGGTGCAGGCTATGAAGCAACATACCTTATGCAGGATAAGGGCTGGGATAACGGCTTCTATGTAGGTCACTATGAACAGTCTAAGACAGTTGATATGGAAAGCCGTATCTGGCAGTACAATGAAACTGACGAAAAGCCTCTTTGGAGCATTGCTCCTATTTGGAACACATATGACCTTTGGGACCACAAGGTAGTAGACGGCAACAAGTACGTTCTCACCGACGATAAGGGTATTAACACTCTTACTTATAACCCCGAAGAAAAGTCCATGTCCATGAGACTCAATGCTACAAAGATTTATAACGGCGAGCCTCACGACCCCGAAACATATAAGTGGTGGCCTCATCTCCTTCTTGACCAGCAGGAATCTGTTCCCGTTGATAAGGAGAAGAATTCCGTAAATGCTGACAGAATGTATATTGAACTCGACATGAGAGTTACTGACTTCAAGGATACATTAAATCAGGAAGGCAGCAACGTATGTTCTTTCCTTGCATACTTCTATCTCAAGACAGATAAGAACCCCGCTGCCAAGATCTGGTACGGCGTCAGACTTTTCCCCGGTCTCAGCGCAAGCACAAGCACAACTCCCGGTTGGGCTCCCGACTCTGCAGCTCATATGTATATGTACGGTATTACTCCTGCTGATATCTTTGGCGGAATTGAAAATTCCTTTAACCCCGAAAAGGGCGTAGTTACTGTCAGCGACGAATGGAAGCATATCAGAGTTGATATTACAGAACATATCGACAGGTGTGTCGAATGGGCTAACCGCGATAAGGCTTACGGTGTTGAAGTAACTAAGGAAGACCTCTACTTCAACGGCGGTAATATAGGCTTTGAAATCCACGGTAACTACGATATGACTGTTGAAATCAAGAATCTTGATATCGTATCCTACAACAAGGCTGACTAAAAGGAAAACTGCATATTAAGGTTCACGATTTTTTACATAATTGTCGCGAATTATTAACACAAAAGGTTGACTTAGGTCAGCCTTTTTGTTATTATTAGTATGGTAAATACTCTTGATACAGAAAGGAATAAAGATGAAAAAGCTTGTTTTTGTTGTTTTAGCAACCCTTATGCTTGCGGTCAGCGTTAATGCTGCGTTTGAAAAGGTTAATACCTATGATAATAACTTTTCCGATGTTAAGGATTCGGCGTGGTACGCAGAAAACGTGAAAACTGCATATGAACTCGGTTTTATGAACGGTAAATCCGAGGGAAAATTTGATCCTAACGGTAATGTTACTGTTGTTGAGGCTCTTACTATGGCTTCGCGTCTTCACGCAATTTACAACGGTACAGAGGTAAAACCGAGAGAAGCGGGTAATAATGAATTCCGTATTGACTTTGACTCAATGGAGAATGTTTCCGTAAGATCCAATACAATCGGCAGAGTAGAAGACGGTGTTCTTGTGCTTGAGTCAAAGGGACCTAACAACAACGGTCTTTATGATCTCGGCACAATGATTGTCGGACTCGACCTTGATGCAAATGAATATAATAAGGTCAAGATTCGTATGAGAAGAGATTTTCTTCCCAATGTAAACGGCGATGAAAACCGCGATGAACGACTTGAACTTTTCTATATAACGAGCACGGAAACTCAGTATGATATGTCAAAGTACGTTGCAATTGGTACTTCAAAGGTCTCGGATATGTCCGAATGGTTTGAGGTTGAGGTTGATGTATCTTCAAAAGAAAAGTGGAAGGACTATATCAAGGGTGTTCGTCTTGACCCTACTAATAATAACGGTATCTACTATATCGATTACATTTCCTTTACAAGAACCGAAAAACAGGTTGATAATAAATGGTATCAGATGTATGTTGACTATGCTGTTGACAACAAGATTGTAAATAAGGATAAGTTCAGAGAAGCCGATTATACCAGAAATATCACGCGCTTTGAGCTTTGCGAGCTTTTTGCAGCAGCTCTTCCCGAAGAATGCTATGCTCCTATAAATGAAGTAAAGGGTATTCCTGATGTGTTCAGAGACGAAGAAAACGCTGATATTGTTCTTATGCTGTATAAAGCGGGTATTCTTCTCGGCTCAGACAGCAAGGGTACATTCAATCCTGCATCCGATATTAAGAGATCGGAAGTTGCTGCCATTATCAACAGAGCAGCACTCCCTGAAAACAGAGTAAATGGTTCTGTGGATTTTGACTGGGCGGCACAGGGTAATGAATATGACCTTGAATTTACTGACGAATCAAGCCTTGATAATGTAACATTCAATGCTGAATCCGTCGAAGTGAAGAACGGCTCACTTGTTCTCGTTCCCAAGTACAGAGGCGACGGTCAGAGCTTAAAATACGACCCCCAGATAATTGTCAAGGATATCAATATCAACGCCGATGAGTATACAAAGCTTAAGGTAAGAATGAAGGTTGATTTTGACGATGAGATTTCAAATACAAACTTTGAATTCTTCTATATGACAGACGATGATGAGAACTTCTCTCAGTCGAAGTTCGCCTTTGCTGACCTTCTTGCATATGCAAAGGTTGACCCTGCAGGATGGTTTGTTGTTGAAGTTGACCTTGCACTGAGAGAACAGTGGAAGGGAACTGTTAAGGCGTTCCGTTTTGACCCTGCAAATACAGGCGGTACATATACAATTGACTATATAAGACTCGCAAAGGCTGATTATCTCCAGGGTGCTTCCCACGACGCACTTGTGGCTGAAGGTTATACATCAAATCGACTCTTCGAAGATGAAGATATGGCAAACGGCTTCTATGTATCTCAGGTTGAAATGAAGCAAACAGCCAAGAATTACGGCATGTTCACAGATTATTGTGAAACTGCTGCCGCTCCTCTTTGGGCAATTGCGCCCATATGGTCAAAGTATGACCTTGTAGAAAACAGAGATACAAAGGCTGATAAATATACTCTTGCCGATACATACGGCATAAATACAGTTAAGTATAATCCCGAAGAAAAGTCCTTATCCTTGCGTCTTGATGCAACAAAGGTTTATTATGGAGAAGCACACGACAGTGCAACCTATAACTGGTGGCCGCATCTTCTTATCGAACAGCTTGAAGAAGTGGATAAGAAAAAGAATTCGGCTGCAGCTGATAGAGTTTTTGCAGAGGTTGACCTCAAGCTTTCCGATTTTAAGACAACAACAAATCCCGAGGGAATCAATGCCTGTCAGTATGTTGCTAACTTCTATCTTATGACAGATAAGGCACCCGGTCAGAGAATTTGGTTTGGTCTGAGTTTGTTTGATGACCGTCTCGGCGGTAATACAACAGTAATTCCTTCCTGGAGCCCCGACTCTGCGGCGAATATGTATATGTATATAATTCCCACGGCTGTTGTGTTTGACGGTATCGAAAACAGCTTTACTCCAAAGAAGGGTGAGGTTGTTTCGGGCGATGAATGGAAGCACGTAAGACTTGATATTACGCCCCATATCGACAGAGCAGTTGAATGGGCAAACAGAGACAATATCTTCGGTACTCAAATTACAAAGGAAGATTTGTACTTTGGCGGCGTAAATATCGGCTTTGAAATTCACGGAAATTACGATGCAACATTTGAGCATAAGAATCTTAATATAGTTTCCTATTACAAAGACTAAATACATAAAAAGGTTGACTTAGGTCAGCCTTTTTGCTATTATAAAGGCATAAGAAAAACTTGGAGGTGTAATATGAGAAAAATGGCTATCTTTATGATACTCTCACTTGTTCTTGTTACAGGAGCATCTGCGGTTTTCGTAAAGACAAGTACTTACGACAATAACTTTTCCGATGTTAAAGAATCGGCGTGGTATGTAAAGGATGTAAAGACAGCATATGAGCTCGGATTTATGAACGGAAAATCAGACAGTTTATTTGACCCCAACGGCAGTGTTACCGTTGTCGAAGGTATTGCTATGGCGTCTCGACTCCACGCCATCTACAACGGTATAGAAATTAAACCGAGGGACAATGAGGTACAAGAATACAGAATTGATTTTGAAGATCCAAGTATTATAGTCGATTTGACAAAGAGAAATCAGCGTTTGGACAGCGGCATAGGTTTTCACCGTTCTACGGGTTATATTGAGGATGGTGTTCTTGTCGTACAGCCCGATGCACCAAACGACAGAGGCATTTATGACCCGGGTGTATTCATAAAAGGCTTTGAGCTTGATACAAGATACTATAATAAGCTCACATTCCGTATGAAAAGACAGGCGCTTAATAACGTAAATCCCGATGCACCGAGAAGCGAAACTGTGGAAATCTTCTTTGCAACCACTTCTAACGGAAATATTTCGGGGGATAAATGCGTAACTGTAAGCCTTAAGGATATTCCCGACCTTACAGAATGGGTTGAGGTCGAGGTTGATTTGTTTAAGCACGGAAAGTATACTGATTTTCTCAAACAAATCAGATTTGACCCTACTAATAATAACGGCATTTACTATATTGACTATATCGCATTTTCACATAGTGAAAACTATAACGGTGAAAAATGGTATGATATGTATGTCAATTATGCCCTTGATAACGGAATTGTCAAACAGCACGATTATTATACCGACGATTACTCGAGAAATATCACAAGGGGAGAGCTGTGCAGTCTTTTTGCATCGGCACTTCCCGAAGCATACTTTGAAAAAATTAATGATATCAAAGGTATTCCCGATATTTTGCGAAACGATAAGAATGCCGATGTTTTCCTGATGCTCTATAATGCGGGCATTGTTCTCGGCTCTGATAAAGAGGGGACATTTAACCGCGACAACGATATAAAACGGAGCGAAGCTGCGGCAATTATAAACAGAGCTGCGCTTCCCGAAAACAGAGTGAAAGGCAGTATTTCTGCAACATGGGAAATTGACGGAACACCGTACGACATAGAATTTGATGACCCGTTGTTCCTTGACACGGCAACCTTTGAAGCAGAGAGCGTAGAGATAAATAATAGTGTACTTACTCTTAAGGTTTTCGACAGAGGAGAGGGGAGAACTACGCGCTTTGACCCGAAAATCACAGTTAAAAATACAGATATTGATGCAAAGAAATATTCAAAGCTGAGAATAAGAATAAAGCCCGAGTTTAAGGGCGAGGTTACAAATAGAAATATTGACTTCTATTTTATGACCGAGGGTGACTCAAACTTCTCGGAAGCAAAGTCCTTTCATATGTCATATGACGGTCAGTATGTAGATTCGTCAGGCTATACTTTTTTTGAAATTGATTTCAGACTTCTTCCCATCTGGGACGGAAAGGTGACGGCAATACGCTTTGACCCTGCCAATGCCGACGGCATCTTTCATATTGACTATATCAGATTTATCGAAGACAAAAACGGCTATAATACCTTGTTTACTCATAACGAGCTTGTTGAAGCAGGGTATACCTCAACAAGACTTATGCGTGATGAGGGCTTTGAAAGAGGCTTTTATGTGTCCCGAATTCAGAATACGGCAAGCTCGCCTGAAAAAGGTTTGTTCAGGGATTATGTTGAAACAAATGATATGCCGCTGTGGAATATTTCTCCCCATTGGGCACGCTTTGACCTTGTGGATGATAGGGATACAACAACCGATAAGTATACAATCAAGGATAAGCACGGCGTTAATACAATCACCTATAACCCTGATGAAAAATCTCTTACAATGAGGGTAAATACATATCCAATCTATGAGGGCAAACCTCATATTGATGATGAGTATAAATGGTGGCCTCATCTTCTTGTGAGTCAGTCTTCTGATATCTGCCCAATAGATAAAAAACGAAATTCTGCAGCGGCCGACAGAATGTTTATTGAAGCGGATATCAGACTCCTTGACTTTAATGACACAACGATAAAAGCGGGCACAACCAGTGCAAACTTTATGGCGTACTTCTACCTGCGTACCGATAAGTCTCCGGGTGACCTTATATGGTTCGGTATAAACTTCTTCAACGGAACAAAAACCGACTCCGCTATAAGATGCGGCTGGGCACCCGATTCTGCAGCTCATCAGTATATGTATAAGATGTCGCAGGCAATAGTTTACGGCGGTGTAGAAAACTCCTTTGTTCCCGAAAACGGTGTAGTTCTGTCAGGGGATGAATGGAAGCACGTAAGAATTGATGTTACACCACATATTCAGCAGGCAGTTGACTGGGCAAACAGAGACGACGCCTTCGGCACACCCGTAACTGTTGAAGATATGTACTTCGAAGGTGTTAATATCGGTTACGAAACCTGGGGCAATTACGATTACACGGTTGAGTTCAAAAACTTTAATATGATTTCATACAATAAGCCATAACCTGTAAAGAGCCGATGCGTGTCGGCTCTTTTATCTTTTTTTCTCAAATGGGTTGATAAATACGTTAATCTATGTTATAATTAAAAATATATTTGAATAATTTGATTTACGAATTGGAGATTAAAAATGACTTTAAGAAAAGTACTTTCATTGCTTGTAATCATATCATTTGCTCTTTTGCTTCAGATTGCCGTTGCCGCTTTGCCTTCTGTTGTTACAGCCGCAGATACGGCAAATGAAATAGTTGAGGCTTCCTCTGATATTTCAGGTCTTTTCGCAGACGGTTGTGTTTCAATTAATATCGGCGAAAAAGTGAATGCGGAAAATATAAGATATGCTGAGATTGACGGAGTGCAGACAGAAATTGCCGAGAATAACAATCAATATTCGGCTTTGATTGGAGATAATAATTTTATTGTTACAATCATAGAAAAAACAGTCGACAAGGCTTCTGTTGTGAAAACACAGTGCTTTTATGTAAATGCCGCCGATAAAACTGCAGTAAAGCTTAATATGGACTCATATATGAAGTCTTATGAAGATAAAGCAATCAGAACTGTCGGTGAAATGGGAATACGCTTCAAGGCCCATATTCTTTCAGATGTAAAGTCGGAAGAGATTGACTTTTCCATTGATGAATACGGCTACATAATTTCAACAAAGGAAGCCCTTGGTTCTGAGTCTCTTACTTTTAATTCTTCAAGGTATATCACTGGTGTTGCATACAATAAAGCTGACGGCACCGACATTGTTTATGACCGAACTAATGATGATTACGATATCTTTACCGGTGTACTGAAAAATGTGCCTGTGAAGAATTATGAAACAGAGCTTGTATGTAAAACATATACAAAGCTTACTGTTGTAAATGAAGCATTTGTAATTTACGGAGAACCTGTTGCCGGTAATGTCTTTGATATCGCAGCTCGGATTTTTTTAAATGATTCCTCAAATTTGAGTGTTGCAAAAATAATTTTTGATTATATTGAGTGCTCGAGAAATGCGGATTCCTCCTTCACAGACAGCTTTGTCAATTGTGAAGCCGATGGTACAAGCCTTGATGTCAGCGGTTACTTTGAATGCAGCTCTTCCGATACCAATGTATATAACGTGTATCTTGTAACATATGATGAACTTGGCTCAATTGCTTCGGTTGAAAAATCTGATGATTTTACACTTGTGTCGGGATTGAACTCATTCACTGCCTCCTTTGAAACGCAGGACGAAGGCTTAGAGACAAAGGCTTTTGTGCTTACATCCGATATAAGACTTGTATCTTGTGAAGACAAGATTCGCTGGACGCCTTCGCAGGATATTTTCTACGATATTCTGTGCTCCGATGTCTTTGATGCCGAAACGGATTTTTCTTCTCTTATTGATTCTGATGAAAACGTATCAATAATTGAAGGTATCAGTATTGCTTCGGCGCTTCACGCAAAGAAAAACAGTAAAAAAGTTACCGTAAATGAAGATGCTGTATATGAGCATTATGTTGAAATGGATGATGCTTCACAGCTTATAGACCTTTCCGAAAGGAATTCAGTTAATCTTGACGCTATGAATTTCGGAAATGCAAGCGGTGAAATTGATGAAGAAAACGGCTATCTTATTGGTACTTCAACCGTTAAATCGAACGGCGGCTACGACCCACAGCTTACAATCAACGGTCTTTTGCTTGAAGCAAGAAAATACAATAAGATTACTGTTCGTATGAAGTTCGAAAAGTTTGACGGCAGTGAGTCGAATATATCCAAGCAGTCTGTACAGATTTTCTTTAAGACAAATATGAGTACCGGTCTTTCTGAAACAAACAGTTGTTTGTACTCACTCAAGAATGTTGCAAATCCCTATGATTGGTTTGAGTTTGAACTTGAAATGAGCACCAAGGAAGCGTGGAACAACTTTATCACAGGCATACGCCTTGACCCGACAAATGCAAATGTCAAGTTCTATATTGATTATGTAAAGTTTTCACAGAGCGATAATGCTGTTAATACGGCGTGGTATGACAGATTTCTCGATTATGCATATGAAAACGATATTGTTGAAATAGGCGACTTTACCGAAGCCGAGTTCGACAGGGATATTACAAGAGAAGAATTGCTTACAATGCTTGTAAAGGCTCTCGGTGAGGATGAGTTTAATACAATAAACAGCGATATTTGCGCTATTCCTGATGTTGACAGAAACAGAGATAATGCGGAAATTTTCCTTATGCTCTATAAATCGGGCATTACTCTCGGCTTTGATAAAGACGGAAACCTTTGTCCCGAAAATAGCATTCTCAGAAGTGAAACTGCTGCAGTAGTCAATAGAATCGCTGTTGACGATAACAGGCTTGTCGGTACTGTTGATGCTACGTGGGAAAGCGATGATTATATCAATGACTATGAGTTTAACGATTCTTCAGACCTTAGTCGGTTTACAACTCGTAAGAGAATGACAGAGCAGGTTGTTTCCGACGGTGCATACTCATTCAATGCAACCTGGGATTCATATATGGTTGACCCGTCTATTTCTATAGATGCGGATAAGTACACCAAGATTAAAATAAGAATCAAGGCTGACTATGCATCAGAACCCAATGCAAGCGGTAAGACATATAATGTTTATTTTAAACCCGAGGATTTTGACGGTGAAATTACTCATTACACCTACAGTGAAGCTGTAGCAGATTACTATCTTGACGCTGCAGGCTGGTATGTATTTGAAATTGATATGTGCCTGCATCCCAAGTGGAGAGGAAATGTAAGCTATTTCCGTTTTGATCCGATGAATTCCGCAGGCTCATATAAGATTGACTATATTCGTTTTATCAAGTCCGAATATGCGGATTATCCCGACCAGGAATCGCTTATAAATGCCGGCTATACTGCAACAAGACTTATGCAGGATGAGGATTTTACCCGCGGATTCTATGTCAGCTCGGTTGACCAGTCTGTGTCTTCCGTAAATCACGGTCTGTGGCAGGACTACTGTGAAACCTCCGATGCACCTCTTTGGCAGATTGGCCCCTGGTGGCAGGGAACAGGCGAGGGCTTCGAGACGGTTGACCTCTGGGAGGACAGAGATACAACCACCGATGAGTATACTCTTGCAGATAAATACGGTATAAATACTATTACCTATAATCCCGAGCTTAAGTCTATAACACAAAGACTTGATGCCACAAAGATTTATGGCGGTGAGCCTCACAATGTTGACACTTATACGTGGTGGCCTCATCAGCTTCTCGAGCAGAATACAAACTACACGGGTGATGTTGATAAAGACAG
The DNA here is from genome assembly GCA_964614955.1 of uncultured Oscillospiraceae bacterium. Classification (GTDB taxonomy): domain Bacteria; phylum Bacillota; class Clostridia; order Oscillospirales; family CAG-382; genus UMGS1387. The sequence goes on from CAZTNR010000002.1 coordinate 43,919, forward strand.
AAACTCTGCCGATGCAGACAGAATGTTTGTTGAGCTTGATGTCAGAATGACAGACTTCAAGAACACGACAAATGCCGAGGGCACAAACGTGTGCTCATACCTCGTTTACTTCTATCTGCGACCCAAGGCACAGCCCAATCAGAGAATCTGGTTCGGTCTCAATCTCTTCTCGACAAGCTCTTCAACCGAAAACCCCACAGGTCTTACTGCACCTACAAGTGTAAAACCGAACTGGTCGCCCGACTCTGCGGCACATCAGTATATGTACGGAATGCCGATGGCTGTTGTTTATGACGGCATTGAAAACTCCTTCAACCCGTCAAGCGGCGTTGCGGATGTTAGCGACGAATGGAAGAAGATACGTCTTGATGTTACTCCTCATATTGATAGAGCAATTGAATGGGCTAATCGTGACGATATCTTCGGCTATGAAGTTACAAAGTCTGATATGTACTTTGACGGTGTAAATATAGGTTATGAAATACACGGTAACTATGACTGTACATTTGAGTTTAAGAACTTCAATATGATTTCTTATAATAAGTAAAAAAATTGGGCGTCCTGCTTGGCAGGACGCCTTTTTTGCAGTTATTTGTTGCTTGTTCTCAGTTTACCCACGTGAGGATTGAACTTTCTGTATTGGGCAGGGGTTATTTGTCTTATTTTTTTAAAAGCCTTTGAAAAGCTGTCGCGGTTTTTAAAGCCGAGCTCCGTCGCAATTTTGCTTATAGGCATACGTGTGTTGAGAAGCATAATTTTAGCAAGGCGGACTCGTTCGCTTGCGACGAGATATGAAAAAGAAACACCCGTTGCTTCTTTGAGAAGACGGTGTATGTGGGTTCTTGAAAATCCGAAGTGGGAGGATAACTCTTTAAGTGTAACGGTGCTGCAGTTGTTGTTGATGTAGCTTATAATCCTTTGGGCAACATCGCTTTTTCCCGATTCCTCTGAAGTATAAAGGTGCTCATGCCGTTCTTGCTTTGCCAGCATAATAAGACAGGAAGAAAATAGATTTTCAAAATATAAATTGTCAAAAAGTCCCGTGCTTCGGTACACGGTTCTGTGAATATCAAGCATTTTCGACAGCGTATTTTCATACATTTCATTGTCCTTACTTGAAAAAACGGTAAAAATACTGTTGCTGCTGAGATTTGAAATGTAGTTGTTCGGGTCGCCGTTTTTGAATATATTGCCCATTTCACAAAACCAATCGCTCTTAATAAAGAATGAGGCGTGATTTGTGTCGGGAAGAACGAAAAAACTGTGTGTGACAGAAGGTGACAGAATTACTGTTTCACCCTTTTCAATGATGTAACTGTTGTCTGCCATAACTTCAACTATGGCACCTTCAAGTACATGTGTAAATTCATAAAAGTTGTGATTATGATAGTCTGCATTTGGAAAGAACATATAATTGTGCTGAATTTTTCTCAGATTGTCATGAGCACAGATTTCAAAAAGCATTGTTCTTGAGGCTTTGTTTTGGTGTAAGGAGCTTATAACATTGGTGATTCTTTCTATTTCTCTGTATACTTCTACACCGTACTTATCAATAACTTCTTGTCTGTTATTTTTGCTGACTGTAATCATATTCTCACATCCTTTGCCTTTTTATTATAAAAAATGATGTTGACTTAGTCGTTAATATAATGTAACATTTGGACTTATTTATGTTCATTAATGCAAGAAAAGGTCATTGTAGGCGAAATGGTTGCGTGATATACTATAGATGTAAAATTGGTGGAATATACAAAGTGCTTTTGTTGATATATTTCATTTTCGGCATAATGGCATAAAAATATAATTTTGATATACATTTTGAAAGGAGTAAGATTTTTATGAGAAAAAATTTAAGCGTTTTACTTGCATTGATGATGGTTCTTTCGACGGTAAGTTTTGCTTTGCCTTCGGCTATAACTGTTTACGATGCAGTAAACGAATTCATTTCGGAGGCATATTCTGAAGAGAATGCAGAGCTTTCCGGCGATGAATGGAGCAATACCGAAAAGGGTTACAAGCTCTTTGTTATCGACTTTGAAACAAAGAACGACGGCACAGCCCTTGTTTCAAGTGATTACTCTGCAATAACAAACAGCAGAGTTGATGCTACTGCAACCACTAAAACAGGCGGTGTTGCTGTAAGTGCTGTCGGCAGAACAAACCCGAATTATACGGTCAATGCCCGTGTTAACGTAAAGGGCGGTTCCGGTGCATCCCTCTCAGGTACAGATAATAAGTATCTCACGCTTTCTACTGCAGGCGACTCGCTTATTTTCAGCCAGCTTTATGTAGGTGACGGTACATATGTATTCGAATTTGAAACAGACACCGTAACATACAACGCTATAAGAGGAAGCTATAATGCAGGTGTTACTCCTACAGCCACGGCAAAGGACGGCACATGGTATGCGACCTCTCATACAGCTGCAAATATGACAGAAGCGTTGTCCACAAGCTGTTCTTCATACGGCACAGATAATATCCGCTTCCATTTCAGCACAACGCCCACAATGTATGATAACATCGTTGTGTACTATCAGCCTACGGGCTGGACATCACCTTCTACAGGTAATGAAGGCGGCGAGGAGGACGAAGGTGCCGCTGACACACAGAGCTGGACTCATCCCACATACGGTACAAAGCTCTTTAATATGGACTTTGATACCAATAATAACGGTGAAGCAGTGGCAGAAGCTGCTCTTTCGGGTATCAATGGGGGAAAAATCAGCAGCGGCAGTGAGGGTATTCTCGTTTCAACTGTCGGTCAGATTAACCCCGAGCTCAGTGCCGATGAAGCCTCTGACTACAGAGTAAGCCTTTATGACGGTACAGGCAATATGACCTATTCTCTCGAAAGTGTCGGCGACAGCCAAGGACTCGGTTTTATTGCAACAGGAAGCTATAAGCCAAGCCTTTATATCGGTGGTGTCTATGATAAGGCAGGTTCTTATACTATAGTTATTGACTATAAGTATGATGACGGTGGCAGCGGTGTCGCACACAATAACATTCAGTTTGCAAATCCCACGGCTACTTATTATGACGGGACTTTAAGCTCAGGAAGCCTTGAAACTGTACCCTATACACTTGAGTATACAGACTCCGATACATATATCAGCCAGAGAATCGTATTCTATTGTAACGGTTCTACCGATACCTTCACGGGCAGTGAAAAGTTTATTATTGACAACCTCAGTGTTTACTATTACGATGAAAACATCGACTATACTGAGCCTGAAGAACCCTCGACCGATATTTGGGAAAGCACAGAATACGGTACAAAGCTTTATGAAGTAAACTTTGATACAAAGCTTGACGGCACAACTGTAACCGAAACCGACCTTTCGGGTATTGACAGCGGCAGACTCGACCAGGATTTGTCAGCAGGTATTCTTGTTTCCAATATCGGTAAGGTAAACCCAAATATTGATGCCACATATTCCGAAGACTACAGAATCAGCGTAAAGGATCTTACTTATTCTCTCGGAACGGCTGACGGAAAGACCTTCCTTGACATAAAGTCCACAACCGAAAAGCCCTGTATTATGCTTGGCGGCTTCAATGACAGAGACGGTGATTATACAATTGTCATCGACTACAGATACCTGAAGAACACCAGCTCCTATACCCACGACAGACTTTATATGCACACCCACAATCAGAATGTTGACTCGTCTCTTCTCAGTAACGAAAGCTGGGCGACTGCGCCTTATTCCTTCTCAACCCTTGACGGAGATGTGTATAAGACCAATTATATGAGAATGGTATTCTACTCTGTAGGTAATGTCTTCACGGGTGTAGAAGAATTCCAGATTGATAAGATTTCTGTTTACTATAAGGCAAAGACCACTGTTAAGGTGACGGTAAGTGCCAACGGAAATGCTGATATGAGCGACGTTGTAATGAGTGATATTTCAGCAAGCGGCGTTCGTGTAGCCGATATACTTGCAAGAATTACCAATAACTCAGGTAAACAGCTTCTCGGTATTTCTGCGACTGCAGACGGTGTGACTTTATCTGCAGGCGAGACAATAACCCCTGCAGACGGTGCAACCCTTTATATGATCTGGGGTAATGAAATCGTCGATAAGGAAATAACCTGGACTGACTCCGAAAAGGGTTATCTTCTCTATGACCTTGACTTTGAAACCGAAAAGCACTATGTAAAGAACAACGATGAACTCAGTCTCTTCGGTGCTGTCAATACAAATATTATAAATAACGGCGACTGGTACATTACCGTGAATTATTATGAAGACCTGCTTCCCGGTACGGGTACAGCCACCTATGAACCCAAGGAAGGGGAAATCAGATACGAATATGTTGATGGAAAGTACAATAAGTATCTTTCGATAAAGCCCGACGGAACAACCTGCTGGCCTCAGGTAGGCATTATGGCTTATGCCGTAGGCAGCTCCAATTATACCGTATTCGGCGGTGCAAACGGTATCTATACAATTGAAGGCGACGTCAGAGCAATTCTTGCCGACGGCTCAAATTACTCTTATACCTCGATTGTCGTTGATATGGCAACATATGACGAAACATCTGCAAAGTACACCTCGCAGACTCAGATTACCTCTGTAGGATACACATATACAACCGGCGAATGGGCGACAATCAGCGGTGTACTCGATAATGCCGACTATGACGGACTTTCAAGAATTAAACCCTGTAACCAGTATTCGGATCTTCCTATAGCAGGTGCAGACGAAATACACTTTGATAACTTCAAGCTCTACTGGAAGCCCTATACCGTAAATGTTACCTTTGATAACAGCGCGGTTGCCACAATGTCAAATCAGACGGTCTCTGTATCTACAGAAAACCCCATAACTGTCGGCGACCTTAAGAAGCTCGTAAAGTCAGACGGTCTTATGGAACTCAAGGGTTTATCTAAGGCAAAGGGCGGTGTGCTTCTTTCTGATGATACCGTAATTGATTTCTTTGGAAACCTTACATTCTACACAGTCTGGGAGCAGAAGGATATGACGGGCTGGACACACGATGACTACGGTATTCTTGTCTATGACCTTGACTTCAACAGTTCAGAATCATTTACAACAAGTACTTTGGCATCCCTTTATGGCAGAGTAAATCCCAACCTTACCGACAGCGAAAACTGGACAATTTCATCTCACTACTTAAAGGATGCAGAAATTGTTGACGACGGTTCAGGCAATAAGTACTTAAAAATGTCTGTTGACGGTACAAATGAGTATCCTCAGATTCAGGTGAACGCAAATGTTACGGACAGTTATGTATTTTCTTCTGACGGTAACTATACACTTATGGCGGACATTAAGGTTGTCTCTGCCGACGGCTATATGACAAACACCTTAAACAGCGTAAGTCTTGCGCTTCACGGAGCGACAAATACCGACGGCGTATGGAGTTATACACAGGAAGGAGGCGGCTGGTCAACAAGTGACAAAACAGCACTTTCCTCTGACTTTGTTTCGGCTCTCGGTACATTTAATTGCTCATCATATGACGGTGTTTCAAAGATAATCTACTGTATGTCCTACGGTGAAGTGCCTACAGCCGATATTGAAGCTCTTTATATTGACAACCTCAGACTTTACTGGAAGCCTTCATATGTAACGGTAACAGTAAAGCCCGGCGAAAACAAGCTTGCCCGTGAACACGCTATCAAGGTAAGCACATCGGGCGTATCTGTTTCCGATATTATGACAAAGGTAGTTGACCACGGTGATATGATTCTCAAAGGCATCTCCAATAAGGCAGGTGGCAGTGCACTTTCGGGTACACTTACACTCAGCTCTGACACAACACTTTACGCACTTTGGGAAGAAACAGGCGAAGTTCTCAGTGAATACAGCGTTGAATTTGAAAAAGACGAATCCAGCGGCATTGACGTATACTGGAAAAACCACGGTACAAACTCCGAGGGTAACGGATATGTGAGAAACACCGACGGACACGGCGTATTTACCTTCAATGCAAAGAAGGAACACTCTGCCGTATGGGATTCAAATATCAGCTTTACTTCCTTTGTGAGTAAAGCTACTCCTGCCGGTGAAATAAAAGCAATCATGGTAAGAATGAGATACAGAAATGTTCCTTACTTTGACTGCTCGTGTGCAACCGATGTCAACAGCCACGTTCATGAATACAAAACAGGCAGTACGAACACCTATGACAATAAGAAACAGATGATGCAGTTCTATTATCTCACTCCCGATACTACTAAAATGAGTGAATCACAGTCGCTTAAGTATAACTTCTCTGTGGCAGACGGCGACGGAATTGAAAATGACTGGTTTACATTCTACATTGATGTTTCCGAGAATGCTGATTTCAGAGATAAGGGTATTTCAGATCTCCGACTTGACTTCAATAATGACGTTTGGGACGGTACTGTAATCGATATTGACTACATCAGATTTATCGGTGATAAATCAAAAGCACCTGTTACGCAGAATACGAATTCAATAAAGACAACTGATCCTTTGGGTATACGCTTTATGGCTTCATTAAAGAAGGAGCTTGTAGAGTCTTCAAGTTCCTACGGATGGGTTATTGCAAGAGAAGTATCACTTGCTGCAGCCGGACTTTCAAATTCAGACTTTTCATATGAAGCGGCAACAGAAAAGAGCGTAGCTGCTCTCAGGGGTGTAAACTTCGGAGAGGGCAGAGAAGAGGCACTGACCCTCAGTGAAGACTCTGTAAATGTTTACTTTACTGCAATGCTTTATAATATCCCCTCAGATATGTACGAGGATAAGCTTGTGGCAAGACCATTTGCCGTTGTAGACGACGTTACTTACTACGGCGCACCTCTTTCAAAGAGTGTGTATGATGTGGCAAAGGCGCTTCGTGACGGCGGATTCTCGGGATGTACAGCGGCACAGCAGACATATATCCAAAGAGTTATAGACAAAGTAGAAATGGCATAAGAAAGGAGCAGATAGATTATGAAAAAGAAAATAATTTCGATAGTAGCTTTTGCTCTTCTTATCTGCCTTCTTGCGGTAGGAGCATCGGCTTCACAGATTAAAAACGTGATTTTCCTTATTCCCGACGGTGCGGGTATGAATACCTTCGACTTTGCAAATGATGTAAAGGTTGCAGGCGGCTTTGATGATACAAAGTTCCCCTACAGAACACAGGTTGATAACAGCCCGATGTTTATGAAGGATTATATGGCAGGTACCTGCTCAACAAATACCTATACCAACACACTTACCGACTCTGCGGCTGCAGGTACAGCACTTGCTACAGGTTATAAAACACTCTCGGGTCAGCTTGGTGTTGACTACAGAGGAAGACCCAAGGCAAATATGCTTGAAATGGCACAGTCTGTCGGTAAGGCTACAGGTGTTGTAGCCACCTACGAATGGATGCACGCAACTCCTGCATCCTTCGGTGCACACGTTATGACAAGAACTGACTATGAAAACATCTATCAGCAGATGGAAAATCAGAAGATAGATGTTGTTCTCGGCTCAGGCTACGGTGCAGTTTCAAGCTATGCGACAATTCAGAACGCAACCGACAGAGGCTATACAATTATTACAAACCGTTCTGATCTTGAAAATGTAGAACCCGGCGATAGACTCTGGGGCAATGCTACAAATAACAGCTCACCCTATGATATTAACCTTACAGCCACACAGCCGACTCTTGCCCAGATGACTCAGGCGGCAATCACAGCACTCTCTTCTGACGAAGACGGCTTCTTCCTTATGGTAGAAGGAAGTAAGGTTGATACAGGTGCACACGCAAATGATGCCGTTGTATCATCCTCTGAATATATAGCATTTGACGAAGCCTTCAGAGTTGCAGTCGAATTTGCAAAAGGCAGAACAGATACAGTTGTATTTGCAACCCCTGACCACGATACCGGCGGTATGCTTTATCACGACCTTATTGCATCCGACCCCGATGCTGCTGCAAATGCAATAGCCGAGGCAAGGGTTGGTACTAATCCCTCGGCTCTCGGTTGGACAACAGGCTCTCATACACAGCAGCTTGTCGGCGTATGGTTCTATGCCCCCGAAGGCGTTGCTATAGTAGATGGTCTTAATCCCGATGTCGGCGACACAGAAGATACAAGAAACAACTATGTTATTGACAACACCGCTTTTGCACCTTATGTTGCTTCTCTTATGGGAGTAGATATGGATGAGGTTACAAAGTCACTCTTTGTTGACGTAACAGATATCGGTGTTTATTCCTCGGGCACAGGTAAGTTTACCTTCAACAGTACGGGAAAGTATATCTATAAGAACCAGTCCTGGTACTATACAAAGAGTGGGGAAAAGATAGACCTTGACGGTAAGGTTTCACTTTACTCCAACGGCAGAATGTACGTGCCCTCCGATATGGTTGCGGAGGATGACTGGAACTATGTTTCAGACGGCACTGAGGGTATTCAGGGCTCGGGTACAATTGCCGACCCATACCTTATCGACGATGAAAACGATTTTCTTGATTTCACAGCTTCTGTTATTGGCGGTGAAACCTACAGCGGTATGTACTTCGAGCAGACAGCCGATATTGATATGTCAGAAGTTTCTGAATATACTGCAATGACAGGAAGTAACACTTTCTCAGGTATCTATAACGGCTGCGGCTATACAATTAATGTTGCTGTTTCCAAGGACGGTGAAGCAGCTGTATTTGGTCAGATAGGCTCAGGCGGCATTGTTATGAACGTCGGTATTACAGGCTCTCTGACAAGTAATACAACATATGCTGCAGGTATTGTAAGAAAAATTGCGGCAGGCGGTAAACTTGTAAACTCCTATTCTTTGGCATCCCTTTCGGGTTCTTCCGAAGGCGGTCTTACAATGTCTGTTTACGGTACAATTGAAAACTGCTATTTCGGCGGTACTCTTACAAAGTCGGGCTCTGCTCCCATAGGCGGCGTTTCAAGTTCTGAAAAGGTAAAGAATTGCTACTATGTTGATTCCTGCGGTGGTTCGCAAACAGCAGACGGCATCACGGCAGTTACGGAAGAAGCTGCAAAGTCAACACTTGCTTCGACTCTTGAGTCGGGCAAGGCAGATGCGGCGGCAACCGTAGGCTTTACAGAGGAGGATATGTGCTACTGGAGACAGAGCAGTGTAAATTCACTTCCCGAAATTTATCTTCCCGTTCCAACTGTTACGGGCGTTACTGTATCTCCTTCAAGCGTTACGGTAAATAAGGGCGACGGTGTTCAGCTGACGGCAAATGTTACTGGTGAATTCAATCCTTCGACAGAGGTTATCTGGACTATTGAAGCAACAGAAGACATAGCTTCCGGCACAAAAGTTTACGAAGACGGCTACCTCTTGATTGACAGATACGAGACAGCCTCCGGTTTTACGGTTATGGCAAAGTCCAAGGCAAACGGTGCTGTCGCAGGAAGTGCTAAGATTACAGTCGGCTCTGCTACGGTTACTGCCGAGGATGGTACTCGTGCAAGACCTTATCTTATCGAAAACGAAGAGGATTATCTCGCTTTTGTAAATGCAATAATTGCAGGCACAACCTACAGCGGAAAGTACTTCAGACAAACCGCAGACCTTGATATGGCAGACTACGAGGGATATTACGGTATCCCTGACAGCAAGAGCTTTGGCGGTATCTACGATGGTGCGGGTTATGAAATTAATGTTGATATTGCAATGAGCGACGATGCTTACGGCGTTTTTGGTCTTCTTACGAATGCTACTGTTATGAATCTCGGTGTAACTGGTTCTATCAACAATAACGGTCAGTATGCAGCAGGTATTGTAAGAAAAATGACAAACTCTGTTGTAATCAACTGCTACTGCAGTGCTGATGTAAATGCGCAGGGGAAGAGTGCAGGCGGTATTGCCGTTTCCAACTACGGTAAGATTATTGCCAATGTATATTACAGCGGTACTCTAACAGGCTCAGACCTCAGATTTATTGCAACTCCTACAGGTGATGCAAATCCTGAAAACTTTAATGCCTTCTACGTAGGCGAGGATTACTATGTGTCGGAAAATGACATTGAAATATCTCGCGATACATTTATGAGTGAAGACTTTGTTGCAATTCTCAATGAGGGCAGGGAAGAATCGGCAGAAAAAGCAGGCGTTGCCGTCAGCAATCTCTGTATGTGGACTCTTGGCGCCGATGGTCCTGTGTTTGTTAAAGATACGTCGGGTGTTGCAGGTGCTATCACATCTGATACTGTCATTCTCTCACTTGAAATCACTGCCGATACACAAATTACAGCAGGCGAGTACCTTGTAACATTTAATGATTTAAGTATTGCTTCAGGTGCTGTTCTCACACTCGGTGAAGGTACATATATCATCGAAAACTACTCCGGTGCAGGTGTACTCAGCGCGTCTGAAAACGCAAACGTAATTGTACTTTCCGATAATAAGCCGAAGGGGTATGTTGAAATCGACATTGGTGAAAGAGAAGCTGACACAAACGTAAGATTTGCTGAAGCTTGCGGCAGACAGTTTGCAATACGTGAATATAATAACATTTACGGTGTGATTGCAGGCAAGGATATGCTCGTTGAAATTACGGAAAAGACCAGTAATGAAGCTGTTGTTTTGGCAAAGTCAAGCTATTATGCGGTTGATGCTGAAACTGATTGTTATAATAAACTTGATATGGATAGCTTTATTAAGAATGTAAACGCTCTTTCCGTGAGGGCTTCGGATCCCATTGGCATTAGGTTCAGCTCGAACATAACCACCGCATCAAAGAATGAGAAGAATTCTTTTGAGATTACCGAATACGGCTATATTATAGGTCTTGAATCAACACTTATCAATAAGGGTGAAGAACTCAATTTTGATGCGACTAAATACGTTTACGGTGTTGCATACGAAAAGAACGGAAAAGACCTCGTGTTTGATTCGTCAAATGACCTCTATGATGTGTTTACGGGTGTACTTTATAATATTCCCGATACAGCATACGGCGAAAGAATCGTTTCCAAGACTTATACAAAGATTAGAATTGACGGTAGTGAGTATATAGTATACGGCGAGCCTGTTTCGGCAAGTATCTATGAAATTGCTCTTATCAGCCGCGGTATTGATATGTCTGATGAACATAAGGCTGTTATCGACAGTATTATAAATAAAGCGGAGGATATGTCACCGGATCTTGGATTTGATGTAGGTGATCTCTATAACTGATTAAATTTAAAAAGCTCTGTCCGAAAGGGCAGAGCTGATTTTATGAAAAAAGAAAATTAAATGGAAGTGACCCTCAGTTATGTTTCTTTACACACAACCGAGGGTCACTTCTGTTCACTCTTGAAATCCAGTGTCATTTTATTAACTTCTCCTTTCGAATCTACCTGCCAATCAGTCATTACAATTCTTAAAACACACTAAAACAAAAACGATTTTCCAAAGATATAAAAACTAAGGTGAAAATTTGGTTTCAATTCCTATAGAGTATTTGCCTATTAAATTGTAAATGTGTTTTATCCTGTAATTTTTCCGAACAGGGCAGATGCTTTGACCTTCTGTACTGTTTCGTAAATCAATTAAACATGGCATCACCGACTAAGTAAACAATTCTAAATATATGTAATGCGTAACACCGCCGTGTGAAATATCTTTCGGTTTGCTATATTCTTTGATTTACGTATCTGATACATCGGGCTGAGGCTACTTTCTCATTGGACTGTACCTTTCTTTCTCAAATTTCTTTTCTGTAAGGTTGGAATTTTACTGCCATTGGACTAAACCTTTCCTTCATAAAGTTTAAAACGAAAAGTCAACTGTTCATTGGTTCTTACCTTTTCCTTTTAGATTATGTATGAAAGTTACCTGTTCATTGGAGTGTACCTTCCTTTCCTCGCCTTTATTGTAACACACCTTCCTGTAAAAAATCAAGTGGCATAATATGCAAAGTTTACAATTTAAAATTGTATAATAAGTAGAAGTTGTTGTAAATACACAAAATGCTGTTGACAACCGGGAAGATTGTGTGATATCATTATTTTGATAGGGCATATAGAGATTGACAAAAAATGTTTTTTTCTGTGCCTCCTGATTTTTGTAAGGCTACGGTGATAATATGAGAATTATTTTTGTCAGACACGGTCATCCTGATTATAAAAATGACTGTCTTACGGAGCTTGGTCATATTCAGGCAGCTGCCTGTGCCGAAAGATTGAAAAATGAAAGTATTGATAAGTTTTATTCTTCTTCCTGCGGCAGAGCCTATGAAACTGCATTACATATTGCAGAGGGACGGAATATGCAGGTTGAAAAGCTTGACTTTATGCGTGAAATCGGTTGGGGACCCGTAGGCGGCAAGGGAGAAAACGGATATGATCCCTGGTCTCTGTCCGCAAGAATGGTTGACAGGGGACAAAGTCTTATGAGCCCCATGTGGCATCTCGAAGATCCTTTCATTACATCTTTTACTTCCGAATGTTGTCTTAATGTCGGTAAAAATATAGATGTATGGCTTGAGACGCTTGGGTATAAACGTGACGGTGAGTTTTACCGAAAAAGCGGTGAAAAGTATAAGAATGTTTTGCTTGCAAGTCACGGCGGGTCGTCAACTGCGGCTCTTGCACATATATTTAATCTTCCTGTTCCTTTTATGAGCCGTGCTGTTTGTCCCAACTTTACTGCCATTACAATTGTGAGCTTCTATGGAGAAGAAGGAGCACTTGTTTGTCCTCAGTTTGAGATTGTAAACGATGCAAGACATATCTTTGGAATAAATACTGAAAATGTATACGGTAACTAACAAAAAAGCCTTGGTGTATGAGGTGTACTGTTAAGGACAATTTTTCAAAGTATTGAAAATTGTCCTTTTCTCTTGAATTTTCTATTTTAATATGATATAATGGGATAAAATAGGTATCAAAAATTACCCAGAACAAGGTGGTTTATATGGCAAAGCAAGTTCATTTAAGAATAGATGAGAGTGTGTATGAAAATTTATCTTCTTATGCTACAAGCACTAATCAATCAATACAAGATTGTTTTACAACTGCGGTTAAGCAGTTATTAAATAACACAAAAAAAGACAAAGAAATCACAAGCGAACATTATACATTCATAGATTTATTTGCAGGAATCGGTGGCATGAGAATTGCATATGAAAAAGCAGGTGCAAGATGTGTATATTCAAACGAATGGAATAAGTATTGTCAAAAAACATATTATGCTAATTTTGGCGATCAGCCCGACGATGATATAACACAAGTAAATGCAGATACCGATATTCCACAACATGACATATTAGTGGCTGGTTTCCCATGTCAACCTTTTTCGATTGCCGGTGTTTCTAAAAAACAAAGTCTTGGAAGAGCAACCGGTTTTGAGGACAAAACACAAGGAACATTGTTTTTTGATGTATGCAGAGTTATTAAAACAAAAAGACCTAAAGCGTTTATGCTTGAAAATGTAAAAAATCTCCAAAGTCACGATAAAGGAAATACATTTAAAATCATTTGCGAATCCCTTGAAGAACTTGATTATAGTGTCAGTTATGCAGTACTTGACGGAAAAAATTATGTTCCTCAGCATAGAGAAAGAATCATAATTGTTGGTTTTGATAAAAAAAGGTATGGTTCAGACATTAATTTTGATTTTATATTAAATCCACCAAACAAACAGCCAAAAGTAAGTAATATATTGGAAACCTCCGTTGATGAACGATACACATTATCTGATAAGTTATGGACATATCTGCAGAACTACGCTTTAAAACACAAGGCTGCCGGAAATGGGTTTGGATATGGAATGGCACCGCTTGATGGAATAACAAGAACCATGAGTGC
>CAZTNR010000003.1:0-56576 GCA_964614955.1 uncultured Oscillospiraceae bacterium
CACTATAAATGTGATATGCTTAACTCTCTGCAACCCTATGACAGACCGTCAATACCTATACTGTTTTATTGAGGACTGTCATGCGGCGGGTTTTATTTAATCTTTACAACATTCTTTCAAGCTTATCGACCACAGTATCAAGGTAGTGCTCGCTGAACTTTTCTATTTCACCCTTATCGGTGAGAGAAGCAACCTGTTCACAGAAAGGCACTCTTGCAAGGAAGTCAATTCCCTGCTCCTTTGCAGTTTCTTCGGTCTTGCTCTTGCCGAAGATTTCAATCTTCTTTCCGCAATCGGGACATACAACATAGCTCATATTTTCAACAAGACCGATAATCGGAATTTCCATAGTCTTTGCCATATTGACAGCCTTTGCAACAACAAGTGAAACAAGATCCTGAGGGCTTGTTACCATTACAATACCGTCAAGGGGTATGGACTGGAATACAGTAAGGGGCACATCACCCGTTCCGGGAGGCATATCGATAAACATAAAGTCAAGGTCTTCCCATACAGTATCTGTCCAGAACTGCTTTACGGCTCCCGCAATAACGGGACCTCTCCAGATAACCGGAACATCTTCCTTTTCAAGAAGAAGATTTGCTGACATAATTTTAATACCGCTGTGGCTTGTTTTTGGTACCATATAGCCGTCAAAGCCGGTAATCTGACCGCCGACACCAAACGCCTTGGGAATTGAGGGTCCTGTGATATCTGCATCAAGAATACCAACATTATAGCCCTTTCTTGCAGTAAGCACAGAAAGAAGGGATGTCACCATAGACTTACCAACGCCGCCCTTACCGCTGACAACGCCGATAACCTTTTTTATACTGCTATGCTCGTTAAGAGGCTCGAGCATACTTGTCTTATCACGTGAAGCACAGTTCTCTTTGCATGTGCTGCAATCGTGTGTACAATTTTCAGACATTTATATAACCTCCGTTTTTTACTTCATTTCCTCAGTAGTATACTTTTAAAACGCCGCAATATCAACATTTAATTATAAATAATATATTAACAAATCCGATTGTGTGAAAATGTAAACATATTTCCTCAAAAAAAACATATTACCATCACATTTAATTCTAACCAAATTCACAAAGGGTTGTTAATATAGTATTCGTAAAATCACATTAAAGGAGAATGTCAGTAAATGAGCAAGTCTACAGAGCTTTTAAAGGATGATAAAGCAAAACAGGCAAAAAAAGTAGGAAAGAAAAAGAGAAAGAAGATATTAAAGGGCATAATTATTGCTATCATACTCGTCGCAATAGTGGTTTTTGCCTTATTCAGATTCGGTATATTAGGCGGCAAGGATTCTTCTCTTGAAGCAAAGCTTACCACCTATACCGTAGGTACCCGTTCCATTACAGAGGTGCTCACAAGCTCAGGTACGATAGAGCCCAACGACCAGTACACAATCAATGCACTTGTCAACGGAGAAATTATTTCAGACTATTTTGAAGAGGGCGACACTGTTATAGAGGATCAGCTCCTTTTCAAAATTGACTCGGATTCCCTTAACTCAGGTGTTACACGTGCAGAGAACACGCTGAAAAACGCAAACAAATCTCTGGACGATGCTCTTGAAAATCTGGAAAAGCTGAATATTGAAGCCGAGGTTACCGGAACGATTAAGAAAATACACGTTGAAATAGGTGACGAAATCAACGCAGGAACGCTTATTGCCGATATTGTTGACAACGAAATTATGTGTGCCGATATCCCCTTTATGGATGTAGATACAGCAGGCATTTCCGTTGGCGATATTGCAACAATCACCTTTGACACATATGAAGAAGCTACAGGAACGGTTACCGAAATCAGTCCTGTTACACATATTAACAACCTCGGTGTATCGGTAAGAGACGTTACGGTAAGTGTCAGAAACACGGGCAGTATTACAACTTCAACAACGGCATATGCTCAGGTAGGTGACGCTTACTGCACGGCGGCAGGCACCTTCTACAATAACGACGAAGGTCAGGTATATTCAAAAATTGCAGGCGAGGTAACAGAAATCAACTTCAACGAAGGTCAGAAAATCTTTGACGGTCAGATTATTGTCCGCCTTGAGAGTGATGAGCTTGAAGAAAGCATAGAAAAACTAAGGGATAATGTTCAGGAAGCAGCGGATTCTCTTGATGATGCCAATGATGCTTTTGACAATTACAATATTGAGGCACCTATCACAGGCAAAGTAATTTCAAAGTCCTATAAGGCAGGAGATACTATTTCAAGCGGTATGAGTGGCTCAAACACCCTTGCCGTCATATATGATATGTCTGCTCTTAAGTTCAGTATGAATATTGATGAGCTTGACATTGACAAGCTTGAAGAAGGACAGGATGTTATTATAACCTGCGATTCCAGAGAAGGCGAAGAATACCACGGCGTAATTTCAAATATCAGCATACAGGGCTCGACCTCAAGCGGTACAACGGTATACCCCGTTGAAGTTATTATAGAAAATGTCGAGGACACAGAAAAAAGAACAGTATCTGAAGACGGAACGGTTAACAAAACATACAGAACGGGTATGACTTCAACCGAAACAACCTTGTCGCTTCTGTCTGCAAGTACCAAAAACGGAAACAGAGTTTATACATACTCCGACAGCGTTTCGATAACAGTAACACCCGATGGAAGCATATACGACGGCGAAAAGCTGCTTAAGTCGTATCTTAACGGAACATATACCCAGGGTTCAAGCTTCTATTCATTTACCGATAATTTCTCTAAGCTTACGCTTGAAGTACAGAACGACAAGAAAATGCTCAGACCCGGTATGAACATTGATGCCGAAATAATTGTCGAAAACAGAGAAAATGTAATTGCAGTTCCCCTTGCGGCAGTCGGCAGAGGGAATGTTGTCAAGGTTATAAAGAATACTGAATCCGAGGACTCAGATGCACCGGAGAACACCAACAAAGCTCAAGGTGTTGATGAAAGCAACAGACCTCAGAGACCCGAAAACTTTGAAGGAGGCTTCCCTGAAGGAATTCCCGAAGACTTTGACGGTAAATTACCCGAAAACTTTACTGCAAATGCTGAAGGCTTTAACGGCGAAAGACCCGACTTTTCTCAAGGCACAGATGCGGCTATGCCTTCTATGAACAGCGACTTTAGAGACGGCTACGGCACAGCAAACACGGATGCACAGTATGAAGAAGTCAGAGTAACCGTCGGCATAAGCGACGACGATTATGTTGAAATAACCTCGGGTCTTGAGGTTGGCGATGTTGTTATTGTCGACAGTGCAAATCTTACCACAGCTAATCAGAATATGCAGTTTGGCAGTATTATGGGCGGAATGACCGGCGGTGGAATAATGGGCGGCGGAATGCCCGGTGGTATGGGTGGCGGTATGAGCAGAGCCCCTATGGGCAGATAACGGGGTGACATAAATTGATTACGTTACAGAATATTTATAAGATTTATGTCAACGGCGATACGACCACCTACGCCTCCGATGATGTTTCACTTCATATAGACACAGGCGAATTTGTTGCTATAGTCGGTCAGTCGGGCTCGGGTAAATCAACCATTATGAATATAATAGGCTGTCTTGACGTACCCACCTCGGGAACCTATCTTCTCAATGACGTTGACGTTAGCACAATGGACGACGATGAGCTTGCAGAAATACGAAACAAAATGCTCGGCTTCATTTTCCAGCAATACAATTTAATTCCGAAGCTTACCGTGCTTGAAAATGTTGAGCTTCCCCTGTTATATGCAGGACTTAGTCCCGATGACAGAAACGAAAGGGCTATGAATGCAATCGAACGAGTCGGACTTCTCGGCAAGGAAAAGAACTATCCCTCACAGCTTTCGGGCGGTCAGCAGCAAAGAGTTTCTATTGCAAGAGCCCTTGCAGGTGACCCCTCGGTAATACTTGCCGACGAACCAACGGGTGCTCTTGACTCACGTACCGGTCGAGAGGTGCTTGAATTCTTGCAGAAGCTGAATTCCGAAGGAAACACAATAGTGCTTATAACACACGACAATTCCATAGCTAAGTCGGCAAAGCGAATAGTACGACTTCACGACGGCAAAGTTGTGTATGACGGTCCTTCGGATGCACCGGAAGCTACCGTACAGGCACATATATCATTTGACGATGATCCGCTTCTTAAAAGTAATGACGGAGGTGACGGCGAATGAGCATATGGCAATGCTTTATAATGGCATTCAAGAGCCTCAGCACAAGTAAAATGCGTTCCCTCCTTACGATGCTCGGAATTATCATCGGCGTCGGTGCAGTTATTGTAATAATGGCACTTGGCAACGGTATGACTGTCTATATGAACGACAGCTTTGCGGCTATGGGTACAACGAATATAAGTGTTAACATTATCGGCAGAGGCTCGTCGAGAACGGTTGATGTTGACGATATGTACGAATTGTACGATGAAAACCGCGATACCTTTAGTTTTATATCCCCTACCGTTTCAACAATGGCACAGGTAAGGGGTGCTGACGGCGAAATATATACACCAAGCATATCGGGAGTCAGCGAGCAGTACCTTGATATAAAAGACTATGCACTGCAGTCGGGCGAAAACATAAGGTACCTTGATATTGTGCAAAACAAAAAGGTGTGCATTGTCGGTGCATTCTACGATTATACGGTTTACGGTGGCGATGCAGTAGGCAAGGATATAAAGATAAACGGCGACAGCTACAGGATAATCGGTACTGTTGAAGAACAGGACGACAAGACAAGCGAAACAGGAGCAGACAATTTTATATATGTCCCCTACTCCACTGCCGCACGGTATCTTGCAAGAAGCTCTACAATCAGCACCTTTACCTTTGTAGCAAAAAGTGACGATGTGGTTGACGGTGGCATTGACATTATTGAAAACAGGCTCTATGAGACCTTCTACAGCGATGACTACTATTCAGTAACAAGCCTTACGCAGATTCTTGACATTATGAATGAAATGATGAACACAATAACATTTATTCTTGCGGCTATTGCTGCCATATCACTGCTCGTCGGCGGCATAGGTATTATGAACATAATGCTTGTATCGGTAACCGAGAGAACAAGAGAAATCGGTGTCAGAAAGGCACTTGGCGCCAAAGGCAGACACATAAGGATGCAGTTTGTAATAGAAGCTGCAACCACCAGCGCTCTTGGCGGTATTCTCGGAATTGCTGCCGGTATCGGACTTTCGACTGTGCTAACAAAGGTTTTGCAAACGGCTATGGAGGTTGATATTACGGCAATTCCGACTGTAACATCAATAATGATATCCTTTGGTATATCCGTTGCAATAGGTGTACTTTTCGGATATCTTCCGGCCAACAAAGCGGCAAAGCTCAATCCAATCGAAGCCTTGAGGCACGACTGATTTCTAAATGAAAGGGTTAAATCAAACAATGAACAAACCAACAAACAAAATTATAATATGCCTGCTTGCTGTTATCTTCACCTTGACATTATCTGTCTTTGCTCTTGAGGACAGCCCCGTCAGCGCAAGCAGTGAAACAATAAATGTAATAAAGCTTCTTGAAATAGCAAACGGCGACCAGAACGGTAATATGAATTTTGAAAAGCCCGTAACCCGCGCCGAGTTTGTAAAAATGGCAATAAATGCATCTGCAAGCAAAGAGACGGCTGCAAACATTCGTCTGAATGTTTCTCTTTTCCCCGACGTTAAAAACAGCTACTGGGGTGCAGGATATATATCTGTAGCCATAAACAATGGTCTTGTTACGGGATACATAGACGGCACCTTCAGACCCGGCAACAATGTTACACTTGAAGAAGCCGCAACAATTGTTTTACGCCTTCTCGGATATACAAATTCAGACCTTGTCGGAACATATCCCTCGGCACAGCTTCAGAAGTACTCTGACCTTGAGCTTGACGAAGGAATTTATGCCACAAGAGGCGATATGCTCACAAGAGAAGAATGTATGATACTGCTTTACAACGCTCTGTCGTCAAAGACAAAGCAAGGGGCAGTATACTGCGAGACGCTGGGACTCAGCACAAATAACGAAGGAAAGCTCGACTACACAGCTCTTCTCGAAGACAAACTCAGCTCCCCTATTATTGTAAACAACACAGAAAGAGTTTTTGATGACACGGATTTTTGTGAAGACGAAAGCACAAAGTATATTCTGAACAATACAGAGGCAGACAAAACCGCAATAAAGACCGGTGACGTAGTTTATTATTCTGAAATCATAAATACTGTATTTATTTACCGCAAAACCGCAACAGGTATTGTCACTTCATCAAACAATTCGTCGGTTTCCGTTTCGGGAAAAACTTACAATATCGCAACGGCTATTGCTAAATCAAAGCTGTCCTTTGGCGGCGAGTTCAATGAAAGCAAGGCATTTGTCACTCTTATTCTCGGAATTAACGACGGCGTTGTTGACGTAGTGAAGGGTGATAAAAACAAGATATCCGAAAACGACGAAAACTCTTCACTTTTATCTATGATTGAAGAGACACTCAGTAATGCTGTATACATAAAAGACGCCGCTTCTGCAGAAAAGTGGAAAAATCTTATACCTTTTCCTGCAGACGGTGCAAAAATCTATCTTAACGGCAAGGAGGGAGAAGAGCCGGTTGTGCTTGCCCACGATGTACTCTACTACTCCAAGGCATTCAGCAGCATCTGGATTTACAGAAAAACCGTAAGCGGTGCAATTGAAGAAATATCACCTGCCGCATCACCAACTTCGGTTACCGTCTCGGGCAGAAGCTACAGCGTTGCCACCTCCGATGCAGCATACGATTTATCGCTGTACGGTTCATATAAGGTCGGAGACAGAGCAACGCTTATACTGGGACTTAATGATGAGTGTGTTGCAATAGAAAGCACCTCTGTCACATCAAAACTGCTTTACGGTATTATCACAGCGACCGGCGAAAAGCAGTACACCGACAGCGACGGCGAGCAGTACACAGCCGATTATGTCACGGTCACAGATACAACCGCGGCAGCCTTCACCTTTGAGCATTCAAAAAAATATCTTGATGTAGGAGATGCTGTCAAGGTTGTTGTGGGCGACACCGTTACCGTAACAAAGCTGAATACGGAAATCGGAAAAGGTTCTGCTTCACTGCTTACATCTGCAATTAAGAACGGAAACTTCAGTAAAGACTGTGAAATAATAGAGACAAACGGTACAGACGTAATAAAAGTTATGCCGTCAAGAATTTCAGGAACTGAGATTGATGTAGAAATATTTCAGTACTCATCGCCCGTTCTATACTATTCTTTTGATGATGAAGGCAATATTTCAAGGCTGATTTTAAAGAACTTAACGGGTGATATAGACGAATACGGTGTTGTTGTTTCCTCCTCGGGCGGAAGAATTGAATACCTCACAGGCAAAACAAAAAAGACATTCACTACAGAAGGCTCGGGTTGCTCGAAAGGTCCTGCAAAGTTTATCGTTGAAAACGGCAACATCGTTGCGGCGTCCTCGCTTCTCGGCTGTGTTGAGGACATTTTTGCGATTACCTCATCTGCAATATATGACGAAAAAGACAACGAATATCTCGTAGACGAAGATGTTAAGGTTTTCATATCAACCGCGGCTGACTTTAAGTATTCTTCCATTGAAGAGGTCTCTGCAGGTAACTATGTCTGCAAAGCATACTTTGACAAGCTTCCCAAAAACGGAGGAAGAATACGTGTAATTATCGCAACAAGAAAAGTATAACAGTAAACCCACCGCATTTATCACTTGCGGTGGGTTTTGACTATTCTTTTATAAGCTCGATATCGCAGGCAGGAAGCTTTACGTTCCCTTTATATGTACCTCGGAAACCGTCATCGGCAAGAGAACCAACGATTTTTACCGTTGCACTCCGACTTTCATCACAGGTGATGATTCTGCCGCCGTTTCCTCTGAAGGCAGTACCGCTGATAAGGACTTTGGTGTCGGGATATTCAAGACCTTCTGCTTTTATATTTTGAAGATGCATAACAGTGCCGCTTATATCGGAATTGATGATTCTTATATTATCAACAGCTGCATTGGAGCAAATAAAAACAGGAATATCACCGTTCAAATCATAGCAATCCTCAAAAACGCCTTCCTCAATCCAATCATCGTCCGAGCCGTCTGAATTATTGAGGCTTACAGGTGCTTCACTTGTTTTAAATCCTGCGTGCCGCAGAGTAAACCGTTTGCCGGAGCCGAAGCATATACCGCCTTTTTCCCCTTCAATAATCAAGTTTTCTGCAGAAACATTTTCAAACATTGAAATCTGAATTGCGTAATCATAGGACATAATGTCAGAACACTGAAAGTCGCGTATTTCAAGATTTCTAACGTACATAAATGCAAGCTGGGAGCGTAAGCCTGCTGTTATTACATTTCTGCCGAAGCCTGTACTTTCAACACCGTTGCAGATTAGCTTAAGACCGATAATTTTTATATTTTCGTTGTAATCACCTGTAAGGGCACCGCTGTTTATAAAAGCAAAGCCGTTTTTGCCCGACGGATTGTGATGTCGGCGAAGTGTAACTCCTGCACCAAAATACAAGGTTGTATTGCTTCCAACGATAATCTGCTGAGAAATATCGTAAACACCGGGAGCGGTTATATGAATATCACCGCCGCAGCTCACAGCAAGCTGCAGAGCTTTACTGTTAAGCTCTGGATTATTACCGACTCTGAAGCCGTATTCCTCTGCATTAATCATAGATACACCTCCAAAGGAAATCCATAAGCTAAAAGAATTATACAAGATACATCCTTAAATCTAATAATACACCATAAATATGAACAAATCCCCGTCACAAGGACGGGGATTACAATTATACAACGAAATACTTCATAATACTTGCAGCGGTATCGTGTCCTATCACATTGGCAAGTGCGTCCGTGATTGGCTCGGAATAAACACCGACTACAGATGAAAGAAGAATAAGAATTATGCAAATAGGTGCCACATACTTAATAACCACTCTGAAAAGAGCTTTTCTCTTAAATTTTGCACCGTTCTCTTCCACTTCATCCTCAATCGCCTTCGGCTTAATAACAAAGCCTACAACGATACAGGTAAAGAGCGCTATAATCGGCATTATAACGCTGTTTGTAATAAAGTCAAAGAAATCAAGGAACTGCATACCGATAACGGAGATGTGCGACCACATACCGTAGCCGAAGCAGGAAACAAGTCCGAGAAGGACAGATACTACAAAAACAATAAGGCAAGAGAGCTTTCTTTCGATCTTGAACTTATCACATACTATTGAAACAACAGTCTCCATAAGGGAGATTGAAGAAGTCAGCGCTGCAAAGAGAACAAGCAGGAAGAACAGCGCACCTACTACAGAACCTACAACGCCCATATTCGCAAACACCTGAGGAAGCGAGATAAACATAAGACCGGGACCGGGGCTCTGAGGAGCCGCACCCGTAAAGGAGAATATGGCAGGAATAACCATAAGACCTGCAAGAAAAGCGATACCTGTGTCGAAAATCTCAATCTGTGCAACAGAAGATTCGATAGAAACATCCTTCTTCATATACGAGCCGTAAGTAATCATAATACCCATTGCAAGTGACATTGAATAGAAGAGCTGCCCCATTGCCGCAAGAACCGTATTAAAGGAAAAAGCCTTGAAATTCGGGATAAAGTAATATTTAACACCCTCAAGAGCACCGGGAAGTGTACACGAATAGATAGCAACTGCTAATGCCAGAACAACAAGAACAGGCATCATAATCTTACTTACCTTTTCAACGCCCTTTTCAACACCGAAAAGAACAATCAGAGCGGTTGCTCCAAGGAAGATAAGGAACCACAAAGCTGCCTGCCAGTCAGAGCCAATAAAGTTGCTGAAATATGCACCGCCGTCAGCGGTAGCTTTGGCAGAGCCGGTTGCAAAGTCAAAAAGGTACTTTGTTACCCAGCCGCCGATTACAGAGTAATACGGAAGGATAAGAGCAGGCACAAGTGCACCGAGATAGCCGACAAAGGTAAACTTTTTACTGAGCTTCTGGAAAGCACCGATTGCACTGAGACCGGTCTTTCTGCCTATTGCAATCTCCGCAGTCATAAGAGCAAAACCGAAGGTTACTGCAAGAACAAGATAAACAAGAAGGAAAATACCTCCGCCGTATTTAGCGGCAAGATAAGGGAATCGCCATATATTCCCGAGACCCACCGCAGAGCCTGCTGCTGCAAGAACAAAACCGATTTTACCGGTAAAGCTTGAGCGCTTTGTTTCGTTAGTCATAATATAAACTCCTTAAAAACATATTTGTTATATTTTATCACACGTTTAAGTATTTTGCAATAGTTTTTGGAATTTTCTGACAGAATGCAAAAAGCCGACGCAAAAGCATCGGCTTCATATTCAATTAAAGACCTGAGGGTAAATCGGGGTTTTCAGAGAAGTGCTTCAACATAACAAGGGGTTCAGATTTTGATGTATTTGTTATGGTTACACCCTTCTTTGCAGCATCCTCGGTTACAAAGAATTCATCGTTTGTAAGCTCGCCGTAGCGAATAAGAGTAGGAGTTGAAATATCCCACTTGCCCATCTTGCCGTAGCCCTGAATAAGTATCATACCGTAAGCTGCGGCATCTGTTATCACTACAGTTTCACCGGGATTTACGGTAAGGCGCTTTGCTGAAACAATGGGACATCTGTAGCAAATCCATTCTTCGCAGTATCTTTCATCTTCGCGGCAGACAACAGGCTTCATAAATCTGTTCTTGTGGAAGTTGGGGTCAACATTTGCTTCCCAGTCAATAACATCCATAAGATAGTCAAAATTGCCTAGCTCTTCCTCGGGGCAGTTCTTCCAGAGAAGCTCTTTTCCTACAACGTGACCGCCGTAAAGGACAGACTGATACATAGCGTATACGTCAGACGCAAACTGAGGCTCATATGTACAAAGGCTTGCAGGTGCGTGTAAAACTCCGGGAGGAACATCCCAACCTGTATCAAGCGTAATTTTATAAGCCTGTGCGTGGTCAAGAAGCTGATTGTCTCCCTTTTCGAAGTTCACAAGACACTCCTTGATTTCTTCCTTTGTAGATTCAGGATTGAGTCCGAAGAATGTGAAAGGAAATTCACCGCCGTGGTTGTTGAGCTGAGAGGGAAAGAAATACATCTCGGGCTTACCTGCTGCTCCTACCCTCTTTGCGTGCTCGTCTCTGTGATGAATGTGATGAGGAAGCGGTCCCTGATTATCAAAGAACTTTGAGAACATAGGCCATTTACCATACTTATTCCAGAGTTCTTCACCTATAATCTTGCCCTTTAATTCATCAACCACATCACGAAGAAGGATCTGTTCGCTTCCGTCTTCACTCACAACATAGGAAAGACCTTCGTCTTCGGGGGTATCGGGACCGTTCTCAGCCCAGGTAGTTGAAGCGAACCATCTTTCGTCTATGCCGCCTTTTTCTGTGCCCTTGCAGTAATAGTCGTCGGGATGAAGCTTGATTCTCTTGCCCGGTCTGCAGAATGAACGGTACACCCAGGTCGGCTTAAGTCGAAGTATACCTTCACCTTCGAGTAATAATCTTTCGGATAATGTCATAATTGCTTCCTCCTTAAAGTTCAATTTTATACATATCAAATATTTTTGTTTCTCGTGTTATGAATGTCACAAAGCTGCCGTCAAAGCTGAAGTCTACAGCCGTTTCTTCGGGAAGCAGAACCACCCTTTTCGGTGCCTTTTCCGTCTTCACCTTAACCTCAAAGGAAGGCATAAACGGCTTATTCTTAGGGTCGAGAAGAAGAGCATTGTTGATGTAATAGTTATCGCCGTCCTTAAAGGTGACGGTTTCGACATCGGTAGGAGCTGTAGTCTTAACGGAAAGAGTATCAAGACCTACATATCTGTCAATCAGATTTCTCACAATCCTCTGATAGATAATGTATTCTTCAACCTCAATAGGACAGCTGAAGTAAACAACAGTTCCCTTGCCATACTTCTTTTCAATAACTGTAGGATAGCTTGTGTGAATGCCCGGAGGGTTCGAATGAATAGAAGCAAAGCGGGTTTCATCAAGTCTTGTATAAGGCTCTGTAAGAGTTGCGATAATTTTTGTGTTTTCATCCTCGGATATATCAATAAGAGGAACATAGCCGTTTAGCTGAAGCGGATAGTCGCGGTCAAAGCCCTCAAAGAGTTCAACATATTCGGGCTTGGGTTCAAGATAGTTTGCATTACTCTTGGACATACCGACAATCTTACCGCCGACAACATCTTCAACAAGCTGTTGGTTTTCAGCACCCGCAAGATAAAGTACGCCGCCGTTCTTTGCAAAGTCAAGAAGTGTATCAATAAGCTCTTTATCCTGATCCCAAAGACAGGAGGCAAAAGCCATTTTATACTTTGACATATCCTTCTTCATACTTACAACGTCAACGCCGATACCGCCTTCTATCATATTCTTGATAAAGCCGACGGCTGCGTGGTGATTTGTAAAGGTATTACCGAGTAGACCCATACTCTTACTTTCCAGACCGTATGCTACGGCAATATCTGCAACAGTTTCACCTACAAAGTATTTTTCATAGGGCTCTTGCTTCCCAAACGCTCTGCCTATAGCCTCAAAGGTCTTCCGGTTGAGAGTTCCCACAGGGTCGATAGCATCAATAACAAGTGTTGCGCCGTGGTGCGCCGCGGTCAAAAATACTGCCGCTTCAATATGATCATCTGTTTTAGTCAGTGTGTGCTTATAAAGGCTCGGCTCACACTTCGGGAACATATATTCAAAGGGCTGATTCTTTGTAATACCCGAATAAAGCTTACAGGTAACGGATTCTTCAAGTAGCCCTCCCGAAAGGTCTCCGCCGGCAAATTCACAGGCGTTGTTTACTTTGTTACAAGTGCCGAAATATCCGCCCTTAGCAGCAGCAGATACGTTATGTTCAACGGTAATATGCGGTGCTCTCTTATGTACATAGGCTGTAACCTTTTCGGCATACTCGCCAATCCAGAAGTTTCTGCGTTCCAGGTGCTTACGCCACAGGGGATCATTTTCATTAAATGAGCGAGGAAGTCCGTCAATGCCTGTTTCTTCCTTCCAGCGTCTTTTACAGTGTTCGCAGTAGCAATGATGGGGCCAGAAAAGCATATCAAAGAAAAGTGCATCGGGTGTAAAGAAGTCAAGCATTTCGTCTATCTGTGCATAAACAAAATTTAGATAGCCGTCATTATTGGGACAGCAAAGACCGTATCTTCTTCCGCCTGCATTCTCAAAGCTTACCGTACCGCCTCCTCCGCTTCTGTCACGCCTCGAATGACCGTCGTGCTCAATCATTCTCCATTCGGGGTGCTCATCGTGCGCCCAGGTATTATAGTTAAGGCTGTAATAGCCGACAACCTTGATGCCGCCCTCGTGACACATATCGGTAAGCCTTTTCATTTCGTCTTCCCTGCCGACAAAAGCATTATGCATCTTTCCGACCTTAGTAGGATAGTGGCAAAGACCTGCGTGGGACTGATAATAAATCATAGCGCAGGTAACATTTGCGCGCTTTAAATTTTCGTAGTAATTCTCAGCGGAAAACCTTGAAAGAAAGCTTTCATCCCAGTCGGCAATATGCATATCGCAAAGATGCCGTCTGAAATTACCTTCGTACCATTTACCTGTCAAATTAAACATCTCCTTTTTTAAAATCATTCTCATCTTTATCATAATTATAAACCAAATTCAAGTCCATTTATAGTAATAGATAAATATTAAAACAGCACAATTCCGTCTATTTGATTGAATTTTATTGTTTTTATATTGATTTAAGCGCATTTAAGTGATATAATGGACGGGAACAAGGAGAATTATTATGGATATAAACATTGATGAGCTACAAAAAATATGCCTTGATTTTTTCAGGCTTGCAGGAATGGGCTTCAGTCTGTGGGATGAGAATATGCACAACATTTTTTCATACCCAAAAGCTCACTGTCCCTTTTGCGAGTATGTAAGAACCGACAAGAATCTTGCCGGCAAATGCGCAATAAGCGACAGTATAGGGCTTGAAGAAGTAAACCGCACAAAGAAGCCCTTTGTATATACCTGTCATATGGGACTCACTGAGGCGATTGTGCCGATAATGCAGGACGAAGAAATTGTCGGGTATCTTATGATGGGTCAGATTGTTGAAGAAGCAAACAGAAAAGACATTGAAAAATGTATTGAAGAAGTCACGGACAACGAAATCTTCAAACGTGAGCTTAAAGATAAACTAAGTGAAAACGTATTATCCGACTCGGAAAGGATAAGCTGCTGCATAAATGTTCTCAAGGTTATGATTGACTATATGAACCTTTCATACGTTATCAAGAAATCAAACGAATCGGTATATTCAAAAGCAAAAAGATACATTTCCGACAACATATCAAAGCAGACATTACCGAAGGACATATGCAAGGCAATAGGCGTTTCGGAAAACACCCTGTACAAGTCAATCAAAAAACGAAAAGGCATCAGCCCTACGCAGTTAATCAGAAGCATTAAAATCGACAGGGCAAAAATTCTCTTAAAGAAATCCGATGAAAGCATAACAGGTATTGCAGAAAAAATCGGAATTCCCGACGTCAACTATTTCATCAGGGTTTTCAGAAACGAAACAGGAACATCTCCTTTAAAATACAGAAAGACCGCCAACGGTCACGAAGTAATCAAATGACATTCTATACAAGCGACCTGCACTTAGGTCACGAAAACGTACTGAGGTAAAGAACTATGTTCGGAAGTATTGAACAAATGAACTCTTTTCTGATTGAAAAGTGGAACAGGAAAGTAAAAAAGAACGATGAAGTATACGTAACAGTTCATAAACGCAAAACAGGAACATCCTAAGATGTTCCTGTAACTTTCGCGCCGCAAGGGACACATCTGCTTCGCATCTACACCTGCTCTAAGACAAGCTTCTTGTACCTTTTTGCTAAAAAAACTCACAGGGTTGTTTTTATCAAAAAGCCCCTCGGGGTTCGAGTCCCTTACATATAAAGAGAAAAGTCCGACACCCTTATGGGTATCGGACTTTATCTGGCGCGCCGCAAGGGACTCGAACCCCTGACCTTTTGGTTCGTAGCCAAACACTCTATCCGGCTGAGCTAGCGGCGCATATGCTGTCTTACGACAGCTTTAATATAATAACACTTCCGAATTGATTTGTCAAGAGGTTTTACAGAAAAAGTTAAACAAATTACTTGGCATTTTCAAGTACTTCCATTATTTTTCTCTTGAGAATACCTGCACATCTGACAGATGCATTGACATTGGGATGACCGTATGTTCCGCTTTGATTTTTATATTCGTTTACGGACTTTACAATAAGACAGTAGGTATTCTTATCAACAGCGTTGAACTTCTGTATTGCCTTTTTCAGTTCTTCATCAAACACGTGCACCATCATTCCGTACATCCAAATAATCGGTGTCTTCGGATACTTTGACCTTATATCCTTTAAAAGCTCGATTACTCCTTCAGTAAACTCCTCGCTTGTGACGTGTGTTCTCTTATCGTTTGTACCGCCGTTGACTACAAAAACATCGGGAACGTAGTCATCGGGCATATAGCCTTCGGCTCCTCTGCACGTTCTGTTGAAGAACTTAATAAAAGTAGTGCCTACCATATCACCGCAGGAGTGGCATATACCTTCACCAGAAATGCAGATTGTTCTGATTTCCGCATCAAGTGCCTCGGCGGTCAGATACGCATATGTTTTGGTACTGTCCTGCTCGTAAGTTGTATATTCAAGCCTCGAGCTGTCGGCAAGAACACCGAAGCCTGCTGTAATTGAGTCGCCTAAAAATTCAAGCTTAAGTCTCTTTTTCTCAGCAGGCACAGAAAATTCGGGATTTTTTCCGTAAATCTGTACTTTAAGAACACTGACACAATAAGAGCCTTCACTGATACGAAGGATTTTTACTTTATGCATCTTATCTCTCAAGTTCTCAATTATGGCTGTTGTTCCTTTTCCGACAACGGAAGCTTTAACTTCAATACCGTCAACATATATCTTAAAAATAACAGGCTGCTCTGCTGTGTTCTCACCAAAGAAAACGGTAAGTCTTTCACACTTTGCGCAGAATTCTATACCGCTGTTTGACCAGGTAAATGCAGGTACATCATTAACATAATAAGGTCTGCCGAGAAGCCTGTATTCACCGCCGCGTTTAATTTCCATAACCTCAGTATTGAAATTCATTTTTAACCTCCGAAACTTATTCTTTTAAACTATAATATATTAAATAATTCGACAATTCATCAACAATTTTTGACTATTTTAAAAACTATATTCACAAGAGAATCGGCTGAAGCTGAGTGCCGCTTTTTGCCATTTCAATTGTTTCCGAAAGCTTTCCGAAATCGCACACAAGGCTTCTCGGCTTTGACGCTGCATCATCCTGTCTCAGAGGCACAAAATATACGTTTCTTCTTGCAAGCATCCTGCCGAAATTCTCAGCATTTCCAAGAAGGCTGTCGTTTGATGCAAGTGCAATAACAAGCGGTCTTTCGTTTCGTAGATGCGCTTTTGCGGCAAGTGTTACGGGTGTGTCGCAGACGCCGCAGGAAAGCTTTGCAAGAGTATTTCCCGTACAGGGACAGATGCACAGGCAGTCAAGCTTTATTTTTGGTCCGAGAGGCTCTGCCTGTGAAAGTGTATGGACTACTTTTCTTCCGCACAGTTCTTCTGCCTGCTCAATAAAATCGCAGGCATTTCCGAATCTTGTATCTGTTGTATACACATTATATGACATTATGGGTACTACTTCCTCGCCGCTTTTAACAAGCTTTTCAAGCTCAAGAAATGCAGCCCTAAAATTACAAAAAGAGCCGCACATTGCAAACCCTATCATTATATTACCCCCTCATCTTCAAGAATTCCGATTATGGTTTTTGCCACTGCTCTGCCTGCACTTTCGGGCAATTCTTTACCGGGAAGACCAAGTGCCCATATAGTTTTCAGTCCATATTCCTTTGCCGCTTCAAAGTCGACGCCACCGGGCTTTGATGCAAGGTCAATAATAAGGCAGTCACCCGGCATACAGTAGAGGATTTCTCTGCCGATTACAAGCCCCGGTACTGTATTAAATATTATTTTACAATCGGATACCACGCTGCAGACCTTACTTGTATCCACCGGTGAATATCCGAATGCTCTTATCCATTCAAAATCCTTTCTCTTTCTTGCCGATGCATATACGTTTACCCCCATTCCCTTGAGAATATGACAAAGACACTTTCCTATTCTTCCGTAACCGACAACCAGAACACAGTTATCCCTAATTGACTCTTTTCTTTCCTTCATAGCGATTGCAACCGCACTTTCCGCGGTGAGATATGCGTTAGCTATCTGAAACTCTTCCCTTTCAAAATAGTCAACTATTCTTCGTCCCGTAATTCTCTGCGTATCGCCCGTTCTTCCTCCGAGTATTAGGGCGTTGTCTTTAATAAACAACTGTAAATCACATATTTTAAGCGTATTCTCAGACATAGGCATAAACACATTTTTACCGTCCTGACCTACGGGCATTGGCAGTACAACCACGTCACTTGTTTTAAGTTCTTCTATTGATATCAAGGCTTTACAAGGCAAGACACTGCTTTTATATTTATCAAATCCAAAAATGTAAACATCGTATCCTTTCTCTGCAAGGCAGATACCGGCATATAATTGCCTCTCATCACCTCCGACAAATGAAATTTTTAAATCCCGAGGCAGATTTGACATATAAATACCTCCAAAACAGTTATATTTTATAATATGAAATCACAGATTGATTGTTCCTTTTTAAGGTTTCATAGCAGACGGAATATAAACAATAAGTAAATCCTCAACAAAATGAGAAATATCTATTGAAAATTGAGAAAAATAGTAATATAATTATTATGTATATTTATATTGAGAGGTAATATATGACCGAAAAAATCCTATGCGGTATTTCTCCGCAAAAGCAATCCGTTATATTCGGCAACTTTGACAGCAACACAAGGATTATAGAAAACGAGTTCTCTGTTGTTATTCAGTCAAAGACCGACGGAATTAAAATATCGGGTGACGAAAACGATGTGAATCTCGCTTCGGAGGTTATTGAATACCTATTGAAGCTTACAGATAAAAACGGTGAATTATCGGAGCAGAATGTAAGATACGTAATCAGTATGGTTTCGGGCGGAAATACAGAAGAGCTCCACAACTTTTCGGGCGACTGCATCTGTATAACGAGCAAAGGAAAGCCCGTCAAGGCTAAAACCTACGGACAGAAGAATTATATAGAGGCAATCAAGGAAAATACCGTAACCTTAGGCATAGGTCCCGCGGGTACGGGCAAAACCTTTCTTGCGGTAGCTATGGCTGTGACGGCTTTGAGGACAAAGCAGGTTTCAAGGATAATTCTCACACGTCCTGCAGTTGAAGCAGGCGAAAGACTCGGTTTTTTACCCGGCGACCTTCAGAGCAAAATCGACCCCTATTTAAGACCGTTATATGACGCGCTGTACGAGCTTATGGGTGCTGAAAGCTTTGCGAGAAATATGGAGCGCGGTGTTATTGAAATTGCGCCCCTTGCCTATATGAGAGGCCGTACTCTTGACGACTCATTCATCATACTCGACGAGGCGCAGAACACCACACCCGAGCAAATGAAAATGTTCTTGACGCGTCTCGGCTTCGGCTCAAAGATTGTTGTCACGGGTGACATTACGCAGATAGACCTTCCCGGAAACACAAAAAGCGGTCTTGAGCTTGCGGCAAAAATAATTGACGGCATACCCGGAATATGTGTTTTCCATCTTTCGGACAAGGATATAGTAAGACACTCACTCGTTCAGAAGATTATCAGCGCATACGAAAAATTTGAAAACAGAAAAAAACAGGCAGGGGATTTAAAGGATGTGCCTGCAGCTTCCGACAGCTCGGAGGAAAACGGAGGAAATAAGAATTGAAGCACACAATATATTCAACAAACGACCAGAACAAAATTGAACTTACCGCATCACTCAGAAATACAGTAAAAAAGGCAATTAACGCCGCGCTTGACTATCAGGAAATCGACTTTCCGGTTGAAATCTCACTCAGCTTTGTAGACAACGAAAGAATACACGAGTTAAACCGCGAATACAGAGGCAAGGACGCACCTACAGACGTTCTCTCCTTTCCTATGTTCGAAGACGGTGAAATCGAATACGACGACGAATCCGATGAGCCCTGTGCTATCGGCGATATTGTCATTTCCCTTGAAAAGGCGGTGGAGCAGGCTGAGGAATACGGACATTCCTTAGAACGTGAAGCGGCATTTCTTGCAGTTCATTCAGTTCTTCATCTTCTCGGCTTTGACCACGAAGTAAGTGAAGAAGACGACGAGTATATGAAGGAAAGTGCGGAAGAAATTCTTTCTTCAATCGGTCTAAGACGCGACATTTCCGATTCCGTCGAAGGCTCAGATAAGATTCCCGTAAAAGAACAGAAAACTATGTTTATAAGTCTTATAGGCAGACCGAATGTTGGCAAGTCCACCCTGCTCAACGCAATAGTCGGCGAAAAGGTTGCGGCTGTTTCCAAAAAGCCTCAGACAACAAGAAACAGAATCACGGGTATTCATACTGTCGGCTGTGAGCAGTACGTATTTGTTGACACACCCGGTCTTCACAAGCCAAAGAACAAGCTTGGTGAATTTATGGTAAATGCCGCAGAAACGGCAATACCCGATACCGATGCCGTTGTATTTATGGCTGAGGTTAACGACAGCATACATCCGCAGGACAAGGAAATAATCGAAAGAATTAAAAAAGCAAAGCTTCCCGCAATTCTTGTACTTAACAAGACAGACATCTGCAACAAGGGAAAGCTTCTCGACAATATTGCAAAATTCAACGAGCTTTACGACTTTGTTTCTATCATTCCTGCATCAGCTCTTAAAGGCGAAAACATCGACATAATTATGAAGGAGTTAAAGCCTTTCCTTCGCAACGAGCCCTGGTTCTATCCCGAGGATATGATTACCGACCAGACGGTAAGAACCATAAGCGCAGAAATCATCCGCGAAAAGCTGCTTCGGCTTCTTGATGAAGAAATTCCCCACGGCACCGCCGTTACCGTAGAAGACTATGAGGAAACAGAAAAGCTTATAAAGATTAGAGCCGAAATATACTGCGAAAAGGATGCCCACAAGAAAATAATCATCGGCAAAAACGGTGAAACCCTGAAGAAGGCGGCAACCTTCGCAAGAGAGGATATTGAAGAAATGACATCCAAAAAGGTATTCCTCGACCTTTGGGTAAAGGTAAAGGAAAACTGGAGAGACTCGGAGCTCAATATGGCACGTCTCGGCTTTAAGAAGGAAGACTGATGGATTTTACTACAACAGGAATTGTAATACGCGAAAGGGCCCAGGGCGAAAACGACAAGCTTCTGACAATACTTACCCCCGAGGGCAAGGTTTACGCCTACGCAAAGGGTGTTAAGAAGATTTCAAGCAAAAACGCTCCCGCCTGTCAGTTATTCGTATATTCCGAATATGAATTTATTCAGAAAAACGGCAGGCTCACCGTAAAAACAGCACTATCAAAGGAACTGTTTTACAGTATGAGAGCCGATATGACCCGCTATTCCCTCGCCTGTTATTTTGCCGATATTCTTTCGGGTGTAACAACAGAAAACAACGACGAAAGCGAAGCACTTCGTCTGTTTCTGAACACACTCTATGCCCTTGCCAACAAGCAGGACATTCCCCTTTGGCAGATCAAGGGTGCGTTTGAGCTGAAGCTTATGTGCATACTCGGATTTGCTCCCGATTTTGACACCTGCTTCGGCTGCGGCTGTGAAATTGAAATAGGGAGAAGCAACACATTCAGCTTTGAGGAAGGAGCACTCATCTGTGAGAAATGCAAAAAGGGAAATATTGCATTTTCCTGCTCCGTTTCCGGCGGCACCTGCCTTGCACTCAGATTTATCACCTCATCAAGTATCGGTGCATTTCTGTCCTTTACTCTTGATGAATCAGACAGCGCAGAGTTCTCTTTTATATGCGAGAACTATCTTATGCATAAAACAGAGCGCAGTTATGAAACCTTAAAAATATACAAATCAATCGTAAATTCAATTGGAGAAAAATGAAAAAGAAAAATAATCTCTCTTTATCCTCCGACAATTTAAACAGGCTTTCCTTTGACGACTTTTCAAAGGCTGTTAAAACATTGGAGTTTGATAAAATACTTAATATTCTTGTATCCTTCTGTCCTGTTGAAGCATCTCACAAAAGGATACTTGAAATATCCCCTTCTGTTTCAGCGGAAGAAATCAAAAAAAGACTTAAAGAAACAAGTGAAGCAAAGCTGCTTATACAGACAAAGAGCGCGCCCTCATTCGCGGGTGTAAAGGATATAACAGACCACCTTGCACGTGCCGACAAGGGCTCTTGTCTTAATATGAAGGAGCTGCTTGAAATCGGCTCGCTTCTTCGGGTCTGTTCTTCACTCAATGTGTATTTTGCAACTGTGTCAAGTGACAATTTACTTTCGGTATACACAGAAAAAATACACGAAAACAAATTTCTTGAAGAAAAAATCTCAAAATGCATCGTGTCTGAGGACATAATGGCAGACACAGCCTCGGATACGCTTTATGAAATCAGAAGAAAAATCAAAAATGCTTCTTCAAAGGTAAAGGAAGTACTCAACAAGTACATTTCTGGCGATTCCAAATATCTTCAGGAAAATATTGTAACAACAAGAAACGGAAGATATGTTATTCCCGTAAAAGCAGAGTACAGAAACGAAATTAAAGGTCTTGTTCACGATGCTTCGGCTTCGGGTGCAACGGTGTTTATAGAGCCTATGGGCGTTGTCGAAGCAAACAACGAGCTAAGAGCTCTTGAAGCACAGGAAAAGGTTGAAATTGAGAGAATTCTCTATGAGCTTACAAGTGAATGCACAAGATTTTCCTTTGACCTTACAGAAAGCTTTAATGCAATCTGTGCTGTCAGCATCATATTTGCCAAAGCCGAATTTTCACTCAGTTATGACTGCTGTGAGCCTGTTATCAACAACGACAGGTATTTAAGATTCAATGAAGCTCGTCATCCGCTTCTTGACAGGAATAAAGTTGTGCCGACAAACATCTGTCTCGGCAAGTCCTTTACCACGCTTGTAATCACAGGTCCCAATACCGGCGGTAAAACCGTAACTCTTAAAACAATAGGACTTTTGTCACTTATGGCGCAGTCGGGACTTCATATACCCGCAAAGGACGGAACTACTCTTCCCGTTTTTGACGGAATACTTGCAGATATCGGCGACGAACAGAGCATAGAGCAGTCGCTTTCCACCTTCTCTGCCCATATGGTGAACATTGTAGATATACTTACAAGATACTCTCAGAATTCGCTTGTTCTCTTTGACGAGCTCGGTGCAGGTACTGACCCGATAGAGGGCGCAGCACTTGCTCAGACGATTCTTGAAACGATAACTGAGAGGGGTGCCTTGTGCGCCGCAACAACCCATTATGCAGAGCTTAAGGCATATGCCCTTGATGCAAAGAATGTAACGAATGCTTCCTGCGAATTTGATGTAAAGACGCTAAAGCCGACATACCGCCTTATGATTGGTATGCCGGGACGTTCAAACGCCTTTGCTATTGCACGAAGACTTGGTCTTTCCGAGGGAATTATCAACAGAGCAAACAGCAAAATCAGCAAGGAAACACGTTCATTTGAAGGTCTTATCGGAAAGCTTGAGGAAGACAGAATAGAGCTTGAAACCCAGAAGGAGCACGCAAAGAAGCTAAAAGAAAAGGCGCAGGCAATGTTCGATGTCTCTGAAAAGCAAAGACTCGAATTCAACAAGCGTATCGAAGAAGAAGGCGAAAAAGCAGAGGCTAAGGCGAATGAGCTTCTTGAACGTGCGAGAGAAAGTGCTGACTTTGTATTCGCACAGCTTCAGGAAATTCAAAGAAAGAAGGATGCCGAAAACTTCAAGGAGCTTTTAGCAAAGAGCCGGGATGAGGTAAGAAAAGCTCTCGGCATAGCAGAGCTTAACAACAAAATCGGTGAAAAGATTGAAGCCGAATACAAGCCTCCGAGAGATTTTGTCAAGGGTGACAATGTGGTTATTGCTTCCCTCGGCAAGGAGGGTGTTATTGACAAGATTGACGGCGAAAAGGTAACAGTCCTTATAGGCTCTGCCCGCTTTAACACAAAACTGCGTGAACTCAGACTCTCAACCGAAAAGAAGGACAACGGCAAGAAAAAATCCGGTTCAAGAGGTCCGAGAAAGATTATGGAAGCAAAGAGTGAAGTCGATGTTCGCGGCTTTATCGGTGACGATGCAATCTTCGTTGTAGACAAATTCCTTGACGATGCCGTGCTTTCGGGTCTTGTAAACGTCAGAATAATTCACGGTAAAGGTACGGGTGCTCTCAGAAAGGTACTCTGGGACTACTTCAAGCGTGACAAGAGAATTTCTGAATTCAGAATGGGAACCTTCGGCGAAGGTGATTCGGGTGTTACTGTTGTAACTTTGAAATAAGGAGAAACATAATGAAAAAATTTGCTTTATTATTGGCAATATGCCTGTTGATTCTTTGTTCCTGCTCACAAAAAGCTGACATAGAACAACCGAGTGACAACATAGTAGAGCCTGGTTTTGTAAAAGAAGAGCTTGATGAAAAATTCGGCACGGATGAAGTGTATATTGTAAAAACGTATCTTGAGTCCCCTATCGACAAGGTGGAGGAATATCTTGACAAGGGCGACATTTTTACAAAAGTTAAGCACTATCTTCTCAGCGACGGCACTTGGAAAACCGACGAGCATACGTATAAATACAAGCTTGAGCTGACAGGCAGATTGAATAATGCCGCACGTGACAGCACCTATGTTATTCTGTCAAATAACGACGGCATCACCTTTGATATGGCGTGGAAGGCATCAGGACTTTCAAGCAATATGGAGGACTATTTCAAGCCCGAGGACGCTATTATAGTTGCAATTGGGTAAGAATTACTATTGACAAAGGAACAAGTTTGTGATAAAATTATCAATGTAAAGAATCCGACCTGAAGATATATTTCTGAAAGCAGGATGCAGTACATCAATTTAACACAGTTCCCCTATGGGTATATTATGCTATTTTGACTGCATTCGGTGTCGGATGCAGTCATTTTTTATTAAGGAGAAACGGAATGGAAACAAGAGTTGCAGTAATGGGAATTATAGTAAGTCAGCCCGACTCTGTTGAAAAGCTTAACAGCCTTCTTCACGAATACAGCTCATATATTATCGGCAGAATGGGTATTCCCTACCGGGAAAAAAACATAAGCGTTATGTCAGTTGCAATTGATGCGCCGCAGGATGTAATTGCGACTCTTTCGGGTAAAATCGGAAAGCTTGACGGCATAGCCGTAAAAACCGCATATTCCGGTGTAATAACAAATGAAAACAGTTAAAAATTTAATAGAAAAACTAAGTACAGACAAGAGCCTGTTACTTGAAGAATACGGTTTAATTCTTGATGATTACACAGAGGATGATGCTGACTTTGCGAGAAAGCTTGCCGTCGGCATCAGACAATCTGTTTACGGAAACGCTGTTTATATCAGAGGGCTTATTGAAGTATCAAATTACTGCAAAAACGGCTGTCTTTACTGCGGAATCAACCGTGACAACAAGACCTGTGTAAGGTACAGACTCACAAAAGAAGAAATACTTTCCTGCTGTGAAAAGGGATATGCACTTGGATTTCGGACATTCGTAATGCAGGGGGGTGAGGACAATCACCTGACAGACGAATTTGTCTGCGAGGTTGTTTCCGAAATCAAGGAAAGATATCCCGACTGTGCCGTGACACTTTCCCTCGGAGAAAAAAGCTATGACAGCTACAAGGCTCTTTACGATGCCGGTGCAGACAGATATTTACTCCGACACGAAACGGCCGACAGCGAGCATTATTCAAGGCTTCACCCAAGTGATTTATCACTTGAAAGCAGACTTGAATGTCTTCACAATCTCAAAAAAATCGGGTATCAGGTAGGATGCGGTATTATGGTAGGAAGTCCCTATCAAACAAACAAGCATATAGCAAAGGATCTTAAATTCATCGAAGAATTCGACCCGCAGATGTGTGGCATCGGGCCTTTTTTGCCGCATAAGGATACGGTGTTTGCTGACAAAGAAAAGGGTTCATTTGAGCTGACACTCTTTTTACTGTCGCTCATTAGAATTATGAAGCCGTCAATCCTTCTACCCTCCACCACCGCACTCGGTACTTTAGTAGATGGCGGCAGAGAAATGGGGATTCTTTCGGGAGCAAACGTAATTATGCCCAACCTTTCGCCCGACACGGCAAAGGACAAATATATGCTCTATGACAACAAGCTTCGAACAGGGCTTGAAAGTGTCGAAGGACTTGAAAATCTTAAAAAGAAATTCGCCGATATCGGATACGAAATTGTAACCGACAGAGGAGATTATAAGAATTGAAAATGGAAAATAAAGAATCAGGATTTGCAATTTTAGATGTTATATGGAAGGATTGTTATAGATTATGGCAAAATTTGATTTGAAATCACTCAGGGCCGAGGAATTCATCAACCACGAGGAAATCCTCGAAACTCTTGAATATGCTGAAAACAACAAGCACAACAGAGAGCTTATTGAAGTTATTTTAGAAAAGGCAAAGCCAAAGAAGGATGAAGCAGGAACACACTCTGTAGGTCTTACGCACAGAGAAGCCTCGGTTCTTCTTGCCTGTGACATTCCCGAGCTCAATGAAAAAATGTTCGAGCTTGCAAGGCAAATAAAACAAGATTTTTACGGCAACAGAATTGTAATGTTTGCACCTTTATATCTTTCCAACTACTGTGTAAACGGATGTACATATTGCCCATACCACTATCAGAACAAGCACATCTGCCGCAAGAAGCTTACTCAGCAAGAGGTTGAAAAAGAGGTTATTGCCCTACAGGATATGGGTCACAAGAGACTTGCAATCGAAGCAGGTGAAGACCCTGTAAACAATCCTATCGAATACATCCTCGAATGTATTGACACAATTTACAAGGTAAAGCACAAGAACGGTGCCATCAGACGAGTTAATGTAAATATTGCGGCAACTACAGTAGAAAACTACAGAAAGCTCAAGGATGCAGGCATCGGTACATATATTCTCTTCCAGGAAACATATCACAAAGAGACCTACGAAGCTCTCCATCCTACAGGGCCAAAGCACAACTACGCTTACCACACAGAGGCTATGGACAGAGCTATGGAGGGCGGTATTGACGACGTTGGTCTCGGTGTACTCTTTGGTCTTGAATTATACAAGTATGAATTCGCAGGTCTTATTATGCACGCAGAGCATCTTGAAGCAGTTCACGGTGTAGGCCCACACACAATAAGTGTTCCGAGGCTTAAAAGAGCCGATGACATTGACCCGTCAAAGTTTGACAACGGCATTGATGACGAAACCTTCAAGAAAATTATCGCCTGCATAAGAATTGCAGTTCCCTACACCGGTATGATTATCTCGACAAGAGAAAGTGCAAAAGTAAGAGGCGAAGCGCTTCAGCTCGGTATATCCCAGATAAGCGGTGCTTCTCGTACTTCTGTCGGAGGCTATGCTGAAGAGGAAAGACCTCACGACACCGAGCAGTTTGACGTTTCCGACGAAAGAACCCTTGACGAGGTTGTCCGCTGGCTTATGGAGATGGGACATATCCCCTCATTTTGTACAGCCTGCTACAGAGAAGGAAGAACCGGCGACAGATTTATGAGCCTTTGCAAGACGGGTCAGATTCTCAACTGCTGTCATCCCAACGCACTTATGACACTTTCCGAATTTCTTGAAGACTATGCTTCCGACGAAACAAAGAAGCTGGGTTATGAAATGATTGAAAAAGAGCTTCTTAACATCCCAAAGGAAAAGGTCAGAGAAATCGCAAAAAGAAACATTGAAGCTATAAGAAACAACAATAAGAGAGATTTCAGATTTTAATAAATTTGCGGCGGTGAAATCCGCCGCTTTTCTTGACAATGTAACCAAAAACTGATATAATATAATGAATTTATATAGAAAGTTGGTGAAAGCTTTGGGAATCATAAACCTACTTGACAAGCAGACGGCAAACTTAATCGCTGCAGGCGAGGTTGTCGAAAGACCGTCTTCTGCCATAAAAGAAATGCTTGAAAACTGTGCTGATGCGGGTGCTACAAGTATTACCGTGGAAATCAAAAACGGCGGTACTTCCTTTATACGTGTTACAGATAACGGCTGCGGTATTCAGCGAGAGGATGTTCCCAAATGTATTCTCCGACACGCCACCAGTAAAATAAAGACAGGTGCTGACCTTGAAGCTATAGGAACCTTCGGCTTCAGAGGTGAAGCTCTTGCGGCAATTGCGGCAGTTTCCCGTGTTAGAATACTGACAAAGAGCGACAAAGAAGACGTCGGCACTCTCTTTGAATGTGACTTCGGTGAGCAGACAGCCTTAGAAGATGCAGGCTGCCCACAAGGCACTACAATCACCGTCGAAAACATCTTTGAAAATGTCCCTGCAAGACGCAAGTTCTTAAAAAAGGACTCAACAGAAGCTCTTTCTGTTGCGGCAGTCTGCGAAAAGTTTGCCCTTTCAAGAAGCGAAATTGCACTGACTCTTATTTCAAACAACGAAGTAAAAATTCAGACTCCGGGTGACGGCGAATTAAGAAGTGCTGTTTACGCCGCTATCGGCAGAGAATTTGCTTCTGTTCTCTTCCCTGTTGACTACGAATATCACGGCGTCAGAATTCACGGATTTATTGCAAAGCCCGAATTTTCGCGCCCCAACCGCAATATGCAGAATTTCTTTGTCAATAAGAGATATATCCGTTCGCGCACAATGCTTGCAGCCCTCGAAGAAGGCTTCAGAGGCTTTTGCCCGACGGGTAAATTCCCTGCCTGTGTGATTTTCTGCGACATAGATTTACGGCTTGTCGATGTTAACGTGCATCCCGCAAAGCTGGAAATCAAGTTTTCTGACGAAAGACGCGTGTTCGATGCGCTGTATTTTGCGGTAAAAAACGCACTCAGCCAGGCGGTAACCTTCTCCGGCTTTACAAACGACGAAGAAGCATTCCCGAAGATTGAAAAAAATCGGGAAGAACAGGTTACAGAAGTAAATAAGGAAGAACAAGAGCTTTTCAAAAACACAGAGGCAAAAGAGCCTTATAAAGCGCCGTCTACCCCGCCTCTTTATGTTGAGCCTGTTAATTTCAAGCAAACCATTGACATTCCGACATTTTCATCTGAAAGAAACAGCTCCGATCAAAAGAGCGAAAAGGTTCTTGATTTCTTGAAAGACGTCTACAATCAGCCTTCCACGAAAAAGGATGTAACGGATTCAAAGCCCGAAATCAAAATTACAGAAATCGGTGATACGGTAAAACCCGAAATCAAGCCTGTTGATGTTCAGAAAACAATACCTGTTGAGGTTTTTAAGCAGGAAGAAATTGCAGCTGAAAAGAAGCTGCAAAAGCCCTTATATATTGGCGAGGTATTCAACACATATATAATAGCTCAGAACGGACAAAGCCTTTATCTTGTGGACAAGCACGCTGCTCACGAGCGTATTATCTACGAAAAGCTAAAGAAGCCCGACCACGAAAACAGCGCACAGTATCTTTTAGAGCCTATTAATGTGATGCTTACCCCGAAAGAAGCCGAGGCTGCTATTGAAAACAAGCAATACTTTGAAAAAATCGGCTTTGACTTTGACGAGTTTGGCGGAAACACCGTGATTATCCGTTCTATCCCCACTCCTATTG
This sequence comes from uncultured Oscillospiraceae bacterium, assembly GCA_964614955.1. Lineage (GTDB taxonomy): Bacteria > Bacillota > Clostridia > Oscillospirales > CAG-382 > UMGS1387. Next base: position 28,768 of record CAZTNR010000003.1, read on the forward strand.
CGCAGAGCGACGCCGGTGATGTATTCACCTTCCTTGCAGGAAAGCTCTCCGAAGGCAATACAAGGAGTGCAGGAGAAATATTCGACAGAGCGTTATTTACCGCTGCCTGCAGAGCCGCAATTAAAGCCGGTGACAGGCACACAGACTTTGACAACAAATACATACTCGACGAGATTTTCAACAACGAGGCTGTGCTCTACTGTCCTCACGGAAGACCTGTTATATACGAATTTACAAAACAGAAGCTTGACAAAATGTTTGACAGGCTGTAATCGAAAGGAAATATAAATGTTTAAGGTACTCAAAAAAGAAGGATTCGCACGTCGCGGCAGAATGGAAACTGTCCACGGTACTATAGAAACACCCGTATTTATGAATGTCGGCACATCTGCCGCAATCAAGGGTGCTGTTTCAACCGACGACTTAAAGGAAATCAAGTGCCAGGTTGAGCTTTCAAACACTTATCATTTGCACATCAGACCGGGAGACGAGCTTATCAAGGAAATGGGCGGTCTTCACAAGTTCTTTAACTGGTATAAGCCTGTCCTTACTGACAGCGGCGGATTTCAGGTGTTTTCCCTTGCAACCCTCAGAAAGATAACCGAAGAAGGCGTTCATTTTGCTTCACATATGGACGGCAAGCGTATCTTTATGGGGCCCAAGGAAAGTATGAAAATACAGGCAAATCTCGGCTCGACAATTGCTATGGCGTTCGACGAATGTATCGCAAATCCTGCAGAGCTTAACTATGCGAGAAACAGTTGTGCCAGAACAACAAGATGGTTAAAGATTTGTATTGACGAGGTTAAAAAGAACAATCAGATGGAGGATGCCGTTAACCCCAATCAGCTTCTTTTCGGCATCAATCAGGGTTCAACCTTTGAAAAGTTACGAATTGACCATATGAAGTCGATTGCAGAATACAGAGACGACCTTGCAGGCTTTGCTATAGGCGGTCTTGCGGTCGGTGAAAGTGCCGAGGAAATGTACCAAACAATCGAGGTTGTAGAGCCCTATATGCCCGAGGACAAGCCGAGATACCTTATGGGAGTAGGTACTCCCGGCAACATCTTAAATGCAGTAAGACGCGGCGTTGACTTCTTTGACTGTGTAATGCCAAGCCGTAATGCCCGTCACGGCAATCTCTTCACTTCAAAAGGATTTATGAACTTAAACAACGAAAAGTATGCAAAAGACCCGAGACCAATCGAAGAAGGCTGTCAGTGCCCTGCCTGCAGAAGCTATTCTCGTTCTTATATAAGACACCTTTTTAAAGCCCGTGAGCTTCTCGGAATGCGTCTTTGCGTTCTTCATAATCTTTACTTCTACAACGTGCTTATGGAAAAAATCAGAGAAGCACTTGATGAGGGTAGATTTGTGCAGTTTTATAATGAGAATATTGAGATTTTGGAAAGTAGATTGCAGGATTAGCGGTAGCACCCGCAGGCAATTTACGGGATGTGTCAGCAATCAACAGACCATCGGTGTCGCTCAAAGGCTTATTATTAATGTTTTAAAAGAGGAAGCACAAGGCTTCCTCTTTAATTATTGCTATTGCAACTAATAAGACTCCCTTGCGAACAGGGAGCCTTTTTACATAATTAAACTAAGTTCGCTTTTACTCTTCAACCAAACAACCTTATCACTATACTTCTCAAGTATTTTTCTGATTTCGGGCACATTCTTTTCTTGAAAAGTATCAGTCCATTTCAGCAAATTAACAACCGATTTTAAGGTTTCGTTTTTACCTTTATCTATACCGAGTTTTCTTCTTATTGACCGTCTAATAATACGAAATTTATAAAGATGCTTCGGCATATCCAAAACATAAATTTTATCGGCATCTTCGAAAGCTTTTCCAACCCAAGAATAATACACGCCTTCAATTATCCAGTTATCGTTTTGAAGAATATCACAAAGCAATTTATCTCGTTTTTCGGGCAGCATTTTTACTCCGTAGTCATCGACACTGTTGTCCCATTGAATATCATACAAATCAAAATGTGGAATTCCGAGTTTTTCGGACAATTGCTTTGCTAAATATGTTTTTCTCGAGCCGCTACAGCCGATTATGTGTATTTTCATTGTGCTTTCCCCATAAATGTCATTCTGTCAGTGTGTATTTTTCAATTTATAAATCAGATCCTTCGACTTCGCTCAGGATGACAATTTAGGCTACATTAATTGCTGCTCATTTATAATCAACTTAAATTCAAGCCCTAACTTTTCGCAAGCCTTTCTGCACAGCACCATTCTTTCAAGGAAAATCTCGAAGTAATTCACAACAGAGCTTACCTTTGTGTCAACCTCAAGCTTGAGTTTAAGAAGTGTCTTTTCGCCGTTTATCTTGATAGACGACTTCTTTACCGAGTAGTTTACTCTGTCGTGAATATCAAATGACGGCAAATCCGTGTTTCTAACTCTTGTATATCTTACATCGCTCTTATCTGCAATAATCAGAGCCGCCGCAATTGCATTTACAGGCACACCGTTACCCTCGTCGTGGTTGCCGATTGCGGTTGTGATTGTTGCAACGTCCTCTGCTTCAAAGCCAAGGTCTGTAAGTATCTTGAATGCCATAATCGCTCCGCTTTGCGAGTGCTCTACCCTGTTAACAAGATTTCCGATATCGTGCATATAGCCTGCGATTTTTGCAAGCTCTATTTCGTGCCCGGAGTAGCCGAGGGTTTCAAGAATATACGCCGCATCTGTAGCAACCTTTGTTACGTGAGCGAAGGTGTGCTCAGTAAAGCCGAGGGCTTCAAGTGATTCGTCGGCTTTTTTTATATATGTGTTTATTGTTTCATTTTTCTTGATGTCTTCGTAAGTTATCATATTATCTCCTCATATTTGTGTGTCAAATACCTTACACGAATATTTTACCACGGTTTCATCAAATTTTCAACTATATTTTTCGTATAAAAAGAGAGTAAAATTATTGACGAAAAGAGTATTTTGTTATATAATAAATTAATAATAGTATAACTATGCCCAAAAATAAGGAGGCACGGAATATGGAACGCATCAGCAAAGAAAATTATTACCTTGATATTGCACAGACGGTTGCTGCAAGAAGCACCTGTCTGAGAAAAAAATACGGCGCAATTATCGTTTCAAACGATTCTATTGTTTCAACAGGCTACAACGGTGCACCCAGAGGAAGAAAGAACTGCTCAGACATCGGCTCCTGTATGAGAGAAGAGTTGAATATTCCCCGCGGCGAAAGATATGAAATGTGCAGAAGCATTCACGCAGAGCAAAATGCAATTATCGCCGCAGCTGCCCATCAGATGCTGGGTTCTACTCTGTATCTTGCGTGCGTTGATGCGCCAACCGGCGAGCTTATGGGCGGAACCTGCTGCTGTCAGATGTGCAAGCGTAACGTAATCAACGCCGGAATTGAAAAGGTTGTTGTGCGTGAAACGCCCACTGAATATACGGTGTACAATGTCAGGGACTGGATTGATGATGATGACAGCCTTACAGGCAAATTCGGTTATTAACAATGAAAAAGGTTTTATTTGTCTGCACGGGTAACACCTGCCGAAGTCCTATGGCAGAAGCTTTATTTAACAGTCAGGCAAAGGATTTGGATTTTACCGCTTTCTCCTGCGGTATTTACGCAGACGGCACATCTCCTGTCAGCGACAATACAAAGAAGACTTTAGCTGAAATCGGAATTGACTTTGTGCATACGTCGTCCCCTGTTACAAAACAAGCGTTGAATGAAGCCGACTATGTTATCGGAATAACAGCCAATCACACGAGAAGCCTCATTTCAATGTTTCCCGAATACGAAGACAAAATATATACAATGCCCGTTGACATTCCCGATCCGTACGGCGGCGGTATTGAAATATACAGACAATGCAGAGATATGCTGTCGGTATGCGTAAAAGACATAATCAAAACAATTCTTGGAGAAAACAATGCCTGAATTAACTATCAGAAACACAAGCTACAGGTTTTATACAGAAGAAGACCTTAAGGATATTGCAGAGCTTGAAAAAATGTGTATTAATCCTCCGTGGTCATATAAAGCGCTGTGCGATTTTGCTTCTTGCCCTACAAGCAGAATTCTTGTGGCAAGCTACAATTACGAGGTCTACGGCTATATTACCTATTCAGAAGTAGTTGACGAAGTGCAGATTGCAAATGTTGCTGTTCATCCCGAGCAAAGACGCCGTGGAATCGGAGAAAATCTTCTCAGAACTCTGTATGCAAATTCAAAGCAAAACGGAATAAGTATAATTACACTTGAGGTCAGAGAATCAAATGAGCCTGCCATAAGACTATACAGAAAGTGCGGCTATAAAGAGGTTGGCAGAAGAAAAAAATATTACACTTCTCCATCCGAGGATGCTCTGCTTATGAACCTTAACCTTTAACGAAAGGATTATATTAAATGCTCATTTTAGGATTTGAGTCCTCCTGCGACGAAACGGCTGTTGCTATTGTCCGTGACGGACGTGAGGTTCTCGCCAACAAAATATCGTCACAGATTGAAATACACGCCCTGTACGGCGGTGTTGTCCCTGAGATTGCAAGCCGTGCACATACCGAGGCAATTTCTTCTCTAACAAATGAAGCCTTAGAGGAAGCAGGTGTTTTGCTTTCGGATATAGATGCAATCGCCGTGACTAACTGCCCGGGTCTTATCGGTGCTTTACTTGTGGGTGTAAACTTTGCGAAGTCTTTAGCTTACAAATTAAATATACCCCTGATTCCCGTACATCACATAAGAGGACATATTGCGGCAAACTACTGCCACTTTGACGGAAAAGACGGCAGAGATTACTTAGAGCCGCCTTTTACCTCTCTCGTTATGTCGGGCGGACACACGTCTCTTATCGGCGTCAACAGCTACACCGACTTTGAAATACTGGGTGCTACAAGAGACGACGCTGCAGGTGAAGCCTTTGACAAGGTTGCAAGGCTCCTGTCACTTCCCTATCCCGGCGGTGCGAAGATGGACAAGCTTGCATATGAGGGCAACAAAAATTATATAAGCTTTCCGCAGGCATCCGTAAAAGACTGTCCCTACGACTTTTCATTCTCCGGTCTTAAAACTGCCGCAATCAACTACATTCACAAGCTGGAGCAGAACAAATCCGAGTACAATAAAGCCGATATTGCCGCTTCCTACACCGACGCTGTTGTAAAAGCGATAGCAAAAAGGGTTGAGCTGTTATTCTGCGACAAGGAAAAATTTACAACAGGCAAATTTGTTCTTGCAGGCGGTGTCAGTGCAAACAGCCATATAAGACGAGCAATAGAAAAGCTTGTCGACAAGTACGGTGTTAAGCTTTTCGTTCCGCCCTTGTCACTATGCGGCGACAATGCTGTAATGATAGCGTCACAGGGATATTACGAATATACAAAAGGCGGCAAGACAGCAGACACAAATCTCAATGCTTATGCCACGATGGGCGTTGATGAGGTATAATAATCAACATTTTATGAGGGTAAAAAGATGACAAACAAACAAAACGACAAAAAGATTTCCAAAGCGGTTATCAGGCGTCTTCCCAGATATTTCCGCTATTTAAGAGAGCTTATCAGAAGCGACATTATGAGAATTTCGTCAAGAGAGCTTTCCGAAAAAATGAACATTACAGCCTCTCAGATAAGACAGGATCTCAACTGCTTCGGCGGCTTCGGTCAGCAGGGCTACGGTTACAATGTAAAATTCCTCTACTCAGAAATATCCCACATTCTCGGTGTTGACAACGGTATTTCCGCAGTAATTATAGGTATCGGTAACGTGGGTAAAGCCCTTGTAAACAACCCCCTCTTTGAAAAGAGAGGTATAAAAGTAATGGGTCTGTTTGACACAGACCCGAATGTAATAGGTACAACCTACGGTGATTTAACTGTTCTTGATGCCAAGGATGCCGTAAGCTATATCAACGAAAACAATGTTGATATTGCCGTTCTTACAATTCCCAAGGCTGCGGCACAGGAAACCTTCAACGTGCTTTCCGATACCTGCATCAGAGGCATATGGAATTTCTCAAATGCCGAAATCAAGTGTCCCGCAGACAAAAACATAAAGATAGAAAACGTACATCTCGGCGACTCTCTTATGGCACTTTGCTATGAGGTTGCCCTTGCAAAAGAAAATCAATAATCGCCCTCTAAAAACTTAATGGCACGTTCAACCGAATTCTTTGCATTTCCCCACGGCTCGTTTTCGTATCTGTAATCAAACTTTTTACAGAACCAGGAAACATCCTCTTTAAGCGAATTAAGATAATTTTCCTGAACTGCCGAGAGCATCTCCGCAAAGCTTGCAAAGGACTTCTTATCAAGCTTTACCCTTGCCGTTTCAAGATAAAGCTCTGAATGTTCAAGACAGAAGAAGGGCTGCTTTTTAAGTTTTTCCTTGAAGTCCTCACCGTTCGCCCACAGAAGCACGGCACAGAACATCATTTTTGTAAACTTTTCTTCTGTTCTTTCACAGACATAACAGCTTTTCTTAAGATTTCTTATGTTTTCCCCTGCCTTCTTGGTATTATCCTTGCCGAGAAGAGAATGCTTCCACATTATCGTTTTATCCAAAACCTCGGAAAGATGACTTTCAAGCATAAGAGCAAGGCTGAGCCGGTTGTTCATTGCGAACATCTTGTCGTAATGCTTTCTGCAAAAGCCGAGCTTATTTGTTTTTATTCTTATATCAGGCTCCATCATTGAAGCACCCATAATAAGCTCACGTTCATTATCCTCCAAGGTTCTTCTCATTCTGCAAAAGGGGCATCCGTCATATTCATCAAAGGCTTCATTGACGGGTATGGTATATATTTTTTCATCCATTGTCTATCATCTCCTTATCCCCTATATGCTAACATACAAAAGCAACAATTTCAACACCTTACTGTAAATAATATTTTCGGTGATACTATGACACACACAATTGAAAGACCCGACAATTTTGATATAGAACAGATTTTCAACTGCGGTCAATGCTTCAGATTCGGCAGACACAAGCAAAAGGAAAACACCTACTGCGGTGTTGCCTTCGGCAAATATCTCGAAATCTCTCAAAGCGACAGTACCGTCACCTTCAACTGTTCCGAGGACACCTTTAAAAATCTTTGGTACAGCTTTCTTAACCTTGACAACGATTACTCTTTTTACATAGATTTATTCAGCGACGACAAAACCCTTTATGAGGCATCACGCTTCTCATCAGGCATCAGAATCCTGAGGCAAGACCCCTGGGAAGCTCTCTGCTCATTTATAATCAGTCAGAACAACAACATCCCGAGGATTAAAGGGATTATCGAAAATATGTCAAGAGCCTTCGGCGAAAAAATCGAATGTGACAGCGATGAGGATATGTACGCTTTTCCCACGGCAAAGGCTTTATATGAAGCAGGCGAGGATGCAATATTCTCTCTCAAAACAGGCTTTCGTGCAAAGTACATATATGATGCGGCAAGCAGGGTTGTAAACGGCGAAACAGACCTTGATTCAATATTTGATGTGCCGCTTGAAAAGGCATCTGAGACCCTTATGAAGATAAAAGGCGTAGGTCCTAAGGTTTCTGCCTGTGTCCTTCTTTTCGGCTTTTCAAAGTACGATGCCTTCCCTGTTGATGTATGGGTAAAGAAAATTCTTTCCGGCTACTACAGCGAAGGGCATCCGAAGCATTTTTCGGGAGAATATGCAGGAATTGCCCAGCAGTATCTTTTCTACTACGAAAGATGCAAAAACAATATTTTTCTTTAGGAGACATTTATGGAAACAAGAAACAAGACAACCGTTGCATACAGATGCCCCCATTGCGGTGCAATTCTGACCTTCGACGTAACAAGAGATAGGCTCGAAAAGGGTAAAATGAATATGCCCTGTATTCAGTGCGGAAAAAGCCATCTTGATATTGTAAAAGAGCCCTCCGGTTCAATATCTTTACTTGTTCCCTGTCTTATGTGTCCGCACCCTCACCCGTACAAGATTTCCTATGAAATGTTTTTTGAAAAGGAAGTTTTCTGTTTCCCCTGCTCCTTTACGGGAATTGACATATGCTTTATCGGCGAAGAAGATTATGTTGACGATGAGATTATACGTTCGGGACGTGAGATTTCTGACCTTATCGAAGAAACAAACGAAGAAGATGCAAACGCCAGGGATGCAAATGTTATGGTTGCAGACACAAGCGTTATGCGTGAGGTGCTCTTTGCAATTGGTAATCTTCAGGAGGAAAACAAAATCCGCTGCAGCTGCGGAAGCTCTGCAGTCAAGGTGCTTATCGACTACGACAAGGTGATAGTTACCTGCAAGGTATGCGCAAAGAAAAAGGAAATTGCCGCACGTACACGCTTCGATGCAAATGCGGCAATTGAGTTGGATGAGATTATTGTTTCATAAGGATCAAACAAATTTCAGGGGGTAGTAAAATGTTACTTACCATAATAATGGGTTTGTTTGTCACTTTTGCAACCTACATTGTGTTTGTGGCTATTGGCGATTCTCATATCGCCTTTCCGCTTGCTGTTTTTGCCGGATGTGCGTTTTCAATTTTATTATTCACGTATATTCTTATTGTTACAAAAGTCTCAAATAATACCCGAAACCGTTATGAAAAACAACTGAAACTCGATTTTTTTGCTAAATCAAAAGGATTATTGAAGAACAACAAGAGTGTTGATTTAATAACATTTTATCTGTGCAAAGATTTACTTTTGATACACTTTTTAGAAAACAGAAAAAAAGAGGATATTTCTATAAATTATGATGATGTTGATAAAATTGAAATCTTCGTCGACAGCAATAAAATCGTAGTAAAATCAAAACATAACAATGACCTTATTCTCGAACTTTTTGAATTTGAATTAATTAACGAATCAATGCAAGAACATAATATACAACCCCAATAACAACACTCGTAAGTGTTCCATACACAATAACAGGTCCTGCGATTTTGAACATATTTGCACCGACGCCGAGGACAAGCCCTTCGGCTTTACTGTCAATTGAAATTGAGCTTATGGCATTGGCAAAGCCTGTGATTGGTACAAGAGTTCCTGCACCTGCGAATTTTGCAATTTTCTGATAGATGCCGAGACCTGTAAGAACACAGGAAAGGACTATAAGTGAGCACGGTATAAGGATTTTTGTGTTTTCCTCATTGACACCGAGCATCTTACCTATATCCCCTATGCCCTGTCCGATAACACAGATTATACCGCCGATTATAAATGCAAAAATACAGTCCTTAAAAAGATTTGACTTTGGTGCAAATTTCTCGGCGTACTTTTTAAAATTCTTTTTATCCCGTTCATCAAACTTATGCTTATCCATTAACACATCACCCTTCGGAGGAAATTAAATTGATTTTTGCTTCTCTCTTATTCTTGTTTATATTTTTACCTCTGAATTTAATTTTATACTTTGCAATACCGAGTATTAAGGTGAAAAATGCAGTTCTTATAGCTTTTTCTCTGCTCTTTTATGCCTGGGGTGAGCCTGTATGGGTAATTCTTCTGATACTCACGGCGTTTCTTGATTACTCAAACGCAAAGATGATTGACAAATACAGAGGCACACGCAAGGCAACTCTGTTTTTGCTTCTGACAATTGTAGTTGACATCGGAATTTTCACGGTATTCAAGTATTCGGGCTTTCTTATTTCAAATCTGAATACCCTGCCTTTTATTGAGCTTCCCGTACCAAGCTTTTTACTGCCTGTCGGTATTTCCTTCTACACCTTCCAGACGCTGACATACGTAATCGACGTATACAGAGGAAAAATATCGGCACAGCCTAAATTTTCAAAGTACATTCTGTATCTTTCGCTCTACTTCCAGCTCGTTGCAGGTCCGATTGTCAGATACACAGATGTTGCAAAAGAAATTGAGCACAGAAATCTGTCAATACCCCGTTTTTCCCACGGCATATACAGGTTTGCCTGCGGTCTCGGCAAAAAGGTAATAATCGCAAATGCGGCAGGTGTATTTGTTGACAAGTATATGACAGGCAACGTCTCCGGTCTTACCACTCTCGGTGCCTGGCTTGGAATTATAATGTACACGCTTCAGCTTTACTTTGACTTTTCGGGTTACTCGGATATGGCAATAGGACTTGGCAAGATGTTCGGCTTTGACTTCCCGGAAAACTTCAACTATCCGTACATTTCAAAGTCCGTCAGCGAATTCTGGCGCAGATGGCATATGACCCTCGGCTCATTTTTCAGAGACTATGTCTACATTCCCTTGGGCGGCAACAGACAGCACGTTTTCAGAAACCTTTTTATTGTGTGGTTTCTTACGGGCATCTGGCACGGTGCCAACTGGAATTTCATAATATGGGGATTATACAACGGTCTGTTCATAATGCTTGAGCGTATTTTTAAGCCCGTATTTGAAAAGATACCGTCATTCTTAAGGCACATTTATTTACTTGTCGTTGTAAACGTCGGATTTGTTTTCTTCAAATTCACGGATCTTTCGGCGGCGGCAGATTATATAAAGGTTATGTTCACAGGTGGGAACGGATTTACCGATATTGATGTCAATATGCAGATTTTCAACAACATTTTCTGGATTATACTTGCCGTAATTCTCTGTATGCCTGTTATGAAAATTTTTGAAAATTTATTTATAAGAGCAAACAGAGGTCCTGTTATTGTAAGTCTTGTGTTCAATATTGCAAGAATACTGCTTATTTTTGCAATTATTGTTATCTCAACGGCACATCTTACAGGTAACAGCTTTAACCCGTTTCTTTATAACGCCTTTTAACTTTTAAACTATACAGAGTTCATATATTTAAGTTAATATAAAAAACAGAAAAAACAAGTGAGGAATAGATTATGGCTAAAAATAAAGGTTTAGGTAAAGGTCTCAGCGCATTATTTACTGAAGCCGATTACATAGTAGAAAGCAGCGACAGCACTGTAAGCACCGTACGCATATCGGATATTGAGCCCGACAAGGATCAGCCGAGAAAGGTGTTCAACGAAGAAGCACTCACCACCCTTTGCGAGAGCATTGAAAGACACGGTATTCTTCAGCCTCTTGTTGTCAGAAAGGTCAAGGTCGAAGGTGACAGTGCGGCGGCAAAGCTTCTCGGCGACAAGTACACGATTATTTCGGGTGAAAGACGCTGGAGAGCTGCAAAAATGGCAGGTCTTACGGAGGTTCCCGTAGTTGTCAAGGAATTATCCGACTCTGACGTTGCGGCAATTATGCTTGTTGAAAACCTCCAGAGAGAGGATCTCAATCCCGTTGAGCTTGCCGAGGGCTTAAAAAGACTTATTGAGGAATTCAGTATGACACAGGAGGAGGCGGCATCCGTTGTAGGTATTTCCCGTCCTGCGCTTACAAACGCCCTTCGTCTTCTTTCTCTTCCCGATGAAGCACTTGACCTTCTCTCCTGCGGCGATATTTCTGCAGGTCACGCCCGTACTCTTCTTTCGCTCGGCAACAACGACCTTATACACGCAGCACTTCAGGACATAGTTGCAAAAGGTCTTTCTGTTCGTGAAACAGAAAAGCTTGTAAAGGATATGATAAAGGCTGCAACCGAGCTCAAGGTGGCTGTACCCGACGATAAAGCACTCAAGAAGCAGAGGGATATGAAGGTTTATCTTTCAAAGCTTGAAGAAAAGATTTCAACGAGTATGGGTAGAAAAATCTCTATTGCTTCAAGCAAGAAAAAGCCGGGTCAGGGTAAGCTTGAAATAGAATATTACAACGACGGCGACCTTGAGGAGCTTTTAAAGCAGCTTTGCGGCAACAATATTTTTGACGAAAACGATTAAGGAGAAAAAAGATGCTCTGGAACATTTCTGTGTTTCAATTTCTGATTTATGCTGCAGGTATCGGATTTGCGGCGGCAATCGTATATACAAACATTCAAAGAACTGCATATTCAAGGTTCTTCACCTTTCTTCTTGACAACGGCTGTTTTTCCGAAGCCGACGCCAAAACACTTGGTGACATAGGTCTTGGCAGAATTGAAAAGAAGATTATAAAATCTGCAATCAAGCACCAATACGGTTTTAAGAAATATGTAAAATCGGTTGGTGAAAATAAGAACACAAACGAGATTGAAGCCCTTTTCGACAGCGTCGATGACGCTTCGTACTATCTTGAAAACGCCGACACGGAGCTGCTGAGAAAAAAGTACAGCTTTAAGACAATGCCCGCAAAGCTTGTCGTGCTTTTTCTTTTAGCCCTTGCTCTTGTTGTCGTTATTGCTTCATCCTCTGTAAGCTGGCTTATTGACAGGGTTACTTCACCTAAACTTGAAAAAACGGATGAAACAGAGCAGACTCAGGAGCTGGAAAGTGACAGTTTTTCTGAAAGCGGGCAGTCACCCGACTTTACGGTTCCCGATGATGCCGAAGATCCGTCAGCTCCGACAATTCCGACTGATAATTCCGGCGACGATGCTCCTGCCGGTCCGAGAATTCCGATATAAATTCAAACGGAGGTAATTTTATGAGCAGTGCCAAAGCTTCAAAATCAAGAACAGTTTTGATTCTGATTATAGCTACCCTTTGCATACTTGCTATTGCAGGGCTTATCATACACGGTCTCGGCTACAGATACATAAAGACCGATTTTGCAAAATTCAACGGCTGGACAAAGAACGGTATTCCCACAAGCGGCAATATAAGATATGCCGATGGAATATCGGGAAAGCTTATTACAGACAAGGAAACCGGAGATTTGATTATAGAATACTCCACGGGTGACGTATATAAAGGCGACTTCAAGGGCGTTGTTCGTGACGGTCTTGGAGTTATTGAATATGCGTGCGGTGATGTATACGACGGCGATTTCAAGGATGACAAAAGAACGGGAAATGCCGTAATTTCCTACGCCGACGGCAGTACATATATAGGCGAGGTTGTTGACGGAACTCCAAGCGGCAAGGGAATTTATACTTTTTCCGACTCCTCCTGGTACTACGGCGACTTTGTAAACGGACTCAAGCATGGTGTAGGCGAATACCACGATGCCGACGGTTCATATTACTACGGCAGCTTTGAGAACGACTTAAAGCACGGCTTGGAAACAGTTACAATCCAGCTTTACGACAAAAGTGAGTACAAGGGTAAATGCAAGCTTGTATTCAGCTCGGGCTCTGTATATGTCGGAGACTTTGAAAAGGACAAAAGAACAGGAAAAGGTGTGTATACCTGGAGCAGCGGCGAAAGATATGACGGTGAATTCAAGAACGGTGTATTCGAAGGCACGGGTTCTTACTATTTCTCAGGTGATACAACCCCTGCATATACGGGAATTTTCAAAGACGGAAAAATACAGGATGCTACCGTAGCGGTTATTGAGGACACACCCGGAAATGAACAGTAATTATCAAGAAATATACCTTGAAGGCATCATTTCAGCAGAAAGTGCAATTTCCTCGGGAAAAAGAGAAATAATCAAGGTATATGCCGACAGAGAAAAAGTAGAAAATAGAGACAGAAAAGCAACACGCTTTATGTCTATATTAAGGAAATCGGATATTCCCTTTGAGCTTTGCGAAAGAGCATATATTGACTCGCTTGCCGACGGTACATCCCACGGTGGGTTTATTGCAAGGGTCGGCGAAAGAAGCTATACGGATGTTGACACGCTTATCTCTTCCCTGTCGCAAGGAGAGTATCTTGTAATGCTTGACGGCGTTGAGGACCCCTTTAATTTCGGCTACTCCATAAGGAACCTGTTTGCATTCGGTTGCCGCGGGTTTATTGTTCCCGAAAGAAACTGGATGTCTGCGGCAAATGTTGTGGCAAAATCCTCGGCAGGCTCGAGTGAACTGTGCGAAATGGCAATCTCGGAAAACGATGATAAGCTTGTAGAATTACTTAAAAGTAAAAATATAGACATTGTCTGCTCTGCCCTGTCATCGGTCTCAATTCCCCTGTTTGAGTTTAAGCCCGAAAAGCCCTTTGTTCTCTTTATCGGCGGCGAAAAGAGAGGTATTTCCAAGACCTTTATGGAAAATGCAGATAAGGTGGTTCACATCCCGTACTCAAGTAAGCTTGCAAAGTATTCACTGCCTACAGCTTCCTGTGCGGCAATCTTCGGGAGCTATCTTTCATCAATTAAGTAAACGAAAGCCTCGGAAATCTTCCGAGGCTTAATTTATATGCTTTTAGAAACGGGTATCATTTGTATATCTTCTTGGGTGTAGCTTTTACCGCACACTGCAAATCCGAGCTTTTCATAAAAGCAAAGCGCCTGAGCCTGTGCGTTGACAAAAAGCTTTGTGGCATTTTCGTCACTTGCAATCCTTTCAAGCGTCTGAAGCAAAACTCTGCCGAAACCGTATTTTCTGAATTTAGGAAGAACTGCAATTTTACCGAGAAGGCGTTCATCCTTATGAGAGGTATATATCATTCTTGCTGTGGCAATTACTTTACCGTCTTCATCATAGATACCGACAAACCAGGCAGTATCGTCGTGTTCATCACGGCAAGCACCTGTTTTGTAATTCTGTTCGACAGCAAAAACTGCATTTCTTATTGTCAAAGCATCCTTTAAAAGCATACTGGATTTTCCCGCAAGTACGCTGAATCTTCTACCCTGTACATCAACTTGCGAGCAATAACCGAGAACAAGCCTTTCAAAGCAAAGCTGTGCATTGAATTCCCTTGTAAAGGTATCAATTCTGTTCTTTATAATACTGCGCTTCTTATCATTGATTTTAGTTGTTCTTTTAGCTCTTATAAGAATATTCTTAGGTGAATGCTCTGCATCGATAAATTCTAAAATATCGACATCATAGCCGCAGAATTCAAGATACTTTCCACGTAAGGCATCGGTAGCAAGTGCAGAAAAACGCTCCTTTATAAGACCGTAATCACAGAGGAGTGAATAGTTATCCGACTTTACTTTGCCGTTCATTTCGTGCTGACAACAGGGAACCGAAAAGATATAGTCAGCCTGCCAGCGATAGGCGTTATAGACAGCATAATCGGTTGCGACATCGCAGGCGTGAAGGGCAATTACCATATCGGGTCTTACTTCGGGAAGATAGTCCTTGATATCCATACAAAGAAAACTGAGGTTGTCATAGCCGTACTTCTTTGAAAGCGCATTACAGTCCTCAATTACCTTTTTCTTAAGGTCAAGTCCGACAATATTTACCTTTTTCTTTGCAATCTGTGTCATATAATGATAGCAAATAAATGTAAGGTAGCTCTTTCCGCAGCCGAAATCAATAATATTGTATTCTTCTCTCGGGTCTTTTTTTACAACATCATCAATAAATTCAACAAACCTGCAAATCTGCTTGTACTTATCAAATTTTGAGTTGATAATCTTACCGTCCTTGCCGATAACTCCTATGTCAACAAGCACGGGCGGTGCATTGTCAAGGTCAATTATATGATTCTTTTCTCTGTTATGTGATGCGTTTTCAGCCTTTACGTCATTATTCCTTCGTCTGTTGTGAAGAACCTTTCCTTTAGAGGAAATCTTAATGCCATAAACATATTCATCCGTAAAAATCTCTGCCTGTCTGAAGTTCTCGGACAAAAGTGTGCAAATTTTATCAGAAAGTGCCGAGGCTTCAATATTTTCGTGAAATGCCTGAGTCTTTGTAAAGGACTCAAACTGAAACCTTTCCCCCATAGGGCGGACAACACACTTCACGAATTCACAGTCCTTTGTGAAGGGCACGGAAAATACTGCTTTTAATATATTGAGTTTTGCAATCTCCGAGACAAGTTTTTTAAGCTCTGTCATATTACAACTCCATAAGTTCGTCAAGCGCCGTCATAAGAGCATTCTTAACGGCGAGTTTTCTTATATATTCACGATCAGGCGCTGAGTGCTGTCCGAGAAGCATTTTCTTGGCATACAGTTTATCACCTGCAGACACGCCGAGATAAACAAGACCGACAGGCTTTTCTACCGTTCCGCCGCCGGGTCCCGCAATACCCGTAAGAGAAACGGCAATATCAGAGCCAGAAAACTTTCTGACACCGTCTGCCATTTCCTTTGCCGTCTGCTCTGAAACGGCACCATAGGCTTCAAGCGTTTCCTTTTTAACGCCGACAAGACGCATTTTTGCTTCATTTGCATAGGTGCAAACACCATAGCCGAACACCTCGCTTGAACCCGGAACCGCAGTTATTGCCGCAGAAACAAGACCGCCTGTACAGGATTCACAGGTGGATATAGTTTTATTCTTCTGTATAAGAAGCTTAACAAGGCTGTGTTCAATCGAGGGGCTGTCAACGTCATACACAACTCTGCCGAGTATATTCTTCACTTCACTTACTGTTTTTTCAACAAGCCTCTTTGCTTCATCGGCTGTTTTGCCCGATGCCGTAACCCTTATCCTAACCTCACCTTCGTTTACATAAGGCGCAAGAGTCGGGTTTTGGGAATTTATCATAAGGTCACGTAGCTTATCCTCAACAGTTGACTCACCCATACCGATAATATTTATATTTGATGATACAAGCACGTGGTTTGTAAACCTTGACAAATACGGAAGCACCTGATTTTCAAGCATCGGCTTCATTTCTCTTGGAGGTCCCGGAAGCATAACAAGAACCTTTCCGTCCTTCTCCAAAGCAATACCGGGTGCCGTTCCGAAATCATTCATAAGAACGGTTGCACCTTCGGGAATAAGCGCCTGCTTTAAGTTATTATCTGTCATCACCTTGCCCGTCTTTGCAAAGTAGCTTTTTAACTGCTCAACAACTCTATTGTCTGTATACATAGAAAGACCGAGAGCCTTTGCACAAAGCTCCATTGAAATATCGTCATAGGTAGGACCGAGACCACCTGTTGTAACAAGCAAATCGCACCTTGTAAATGCGTGCCTTACAGTCTTCTCAAGGCGCTCCTTATTGTCGCCGCAAACGGAATGATACAGCACGTCAAAGCCGTGCTCTGACAGTCTTTTTGACAGGTATGCAGCATTTGTATTTACAATATCGCCAATCAGCAATTCTGTACCGATACAGAGTATTTCAGCAATCAAAATACATTTACCTCCTGGATATAGGCAGATTCAACCGCATTATTGACAAGTGTTTCAACATCGAGCTTTGCTTCCTCGGCGAGAATGTTTTCAAGCTTTGGGTTTGTTACGGGATGTCTCGGTGTAAAGACGGTACAGCAGTCCTCAAAGGGCTGAATTGATATATCAAATGTGCCGATTTTACGACTTAGCTTTACGATATCCTCTTTATCCATAGCAATAAGAGGTCTATGAACGCAAAGGGTCTTTACAACGCTGTTGGTAGAATTCAAAGCGTTCATCGTCTGGCTCGCAACCTGACCGAGGCTTTCACCCGTGATAAGACAGCGGCACTCACGTCTGATTGCAATTTCCTCTGCAATTCTCATCATAAAGCGGCGAAGAAGAAGCGTGAAGTAATCTTCGTTGCACTTGCTCTTTATATGCTCCTGGATTTCGGTAACGGATGCAACAGTAAGCTTTATTTTACCGCAGTAATCCTCCATTTGCGAAGCAAGCTCTACCACCTTTTCCCTTGCCCTTTCGCTGGTATAAGGGAAGCTTTCAAAATGAAGTGCATCAATAACAACACCTCTTTTTGCGCAAAGGTATCCGGCAACGGGGCTGTCAATACCGCCCGAAAGAAGCAGAAGTCCCTTACCTGCACTGCCGTAAGGCATACCGCCGGCTCCCACAAGGGGATCTGTATGAATATATGCAAAATCCGTTCTGATTTCAACCTTTACGGTTACCTGAGGATTATTTACATCCACCTTAAGATGATGGAATTTATCTAAGATTGCACCGCCGCACTCTCTTGAAAGCTCAGGGCTCTTTAAGGGAAAATCCTTATCCGAGCGCTTTGATTCAACCTTAAAGGTTCTTGCATTCTTTAGTGCATCGGCTGTGTAGTTTCTTACTGCTTCAAGCACGGCAGAAAGCTCTTTTTCGCAGACAGCCGCCTTACACACGTTCATAATACCGAAAATTTTGGTGCTTTCATTAAGAGCAGTATCCATATTCATTTTTGCTTCTTCATCGACAGGAGTAACATATAGAACCGACTGAACACTGCTATAAGAAAACTTACCGAGTCTGTTAAGTCTTCTTTTTGTGTCCTTTATAAGCATACTTTCAAAGTATGAACGGTTAAGTCCCTTAAGCACAACCTCACCGAATTTTAAAAGCAAAACCTCATTATAACTTGACATATCTGTTTATATCCTTTCGGGTTAGTTTTCATCTTGATCATTTGCCTTTTCAAAGCAAGAGGCAATCTTTCTATTTATATACTCCGTAAATGCCGCATCAGGCTCAAACTTCATCATACTCGTCTTGCCGTTGAACTTGAAAAAGTAAACAGAGTATACGTCGGGAGACAGGTTTTTACACAGATTTACATTGAAATTCGATACGGGATAGTCTGCCTTATTTTTGTTATATTCATCACCTGTTACAACATAGGAAAGGGACATATCATAATCAAGGCTTGACACGCATATACTTTTTTTGCCGGTAACCTTATACACCTTAAAGCTGTCGTCGGCAGCCTCATATATATAATCACTGCCAACGTATTTAAGATAGAATTCTATTGCAATAACGGCAAATATGATGGCTGTAATCTGATAAAGACCGCCGAATTTGTCTGTTATTCCGGATATGATTATCATCAATACAGCAAGAAGTGCCATACTGAGAGACAGGATTTTTTCTTTTTTACTGTTAGAAGCAGGTCTGAATGTCATATCATTATATCTCCATTATTTTACAGTCAAGCTTATCCCCGTTAATATTAAGAACGGCATATGTGCAAGGGTTATTATCCCTCGGAAGCACAAGACTTCCCGGGTTGATTACGGTAACTCCGTTTCTTTCCTCGCAAACGGGCACGTGTGTATGTCCGTAAAGTGCAACATCCGCACCGTTGAATTTCGCATTTGCAGCAATATAATCAAGTCCGTATTTCACATTGAATTTATGTCCGTGTGTATAGAAAATTCTGCGTTTTTCAGCAGTAAAAGACCCTTCAAATTTTGCCCTCGGATACATAGAAGCAAAGTCACAGTTTCCGAGAACGCCAAGGCTTGCTATAAGAGGAAAGTCGAGCATTACACTCTGAAGATCCTTCAGATGGTCGCCAAGATGTATAACAAGATCGGTATCCGCCTGATTTCGCGATATTATATCGTGCATAGAAGATATATCGCCGTGGGTATCGGAAAACACAAGTATTTTCATAAGTAACCTCCTGAACAAATATATGAAAGGACAGAGTATTATGAACCTCGAAAAGAAACAATTTGCAAAAGCCCTTGAGCAACAGGTGAGTTTGAAGAACATAAGCCAAGATAAAGCAGAGAAAATGCTCGATAACTACGACAAAGCTGCCCTTGCTGCAAGCACCCTTACTTACGATGAGCTTATGAGCCTTATTGAGAATGCAGATGAAGATAAAAAACAAATGCTAAACGCTATTCTGAAAGACCTGAAATGAGGTGAAGCTATGTCGTCAATAGAAAGCGTATTACAGACACTTTTATCCGATAAATCTGTGGCAGAAACCCTATCAATGCAGCTTTCAAGGATTGAAAATTCGAAAGAAAAAGGTGAAAATGAAGCAACAGAGGAATTTCCTCAAAATAACGAAAGGCTCAAGCAGAAAATCAACCTTATAAATGCCGTTATACCCCTTCTCGGAGAAAAGAATACGGAGCTCGCAAAGTTTCTTATTAAGCTTCTTACGCTCATTTCCGTAATAGAAGATATGAAGCAAAGTCAATAGGCGGCAATTTGCCGCCGAAAGAGAGGTATATATGTATTCCCAAATCTACACAAAAAAAGTTGACAATAAAAGTGTCGTTACCTTTCCGAACCATTCTGCCATAGAGCAAATGAAAAGCCGGGAGAATCCTAAAATAAAATCGGAAAACATACACAAAGCCGAAGCTGAAAGTACAAAGGTCTGCTGCACCGATGAAATACTGCTTCTGACGGCAATGCTTGCCTTCGGTACTTCAAAAATTGACAGCGACCTGTTTACTCTTATCGCCGCGGCGATAATATGCGCATAGAAAAAATCAGAACGTAATTGAAGAAGTCTTCATTTCATATACAAGATTTTCGTTTTCCGTGCAGGATGCCTCTGTTACAACACCCAAATCAAGAGAAACGACATACTTATAGCTTTGAGTAATACCATAGTCATCATTGACAAAATTTATTGTGACAAAAACGCCGTTTTCGCTTTCACTCATAAGAAAATCGGCTTCTGTAAGATTATAACCAGACTGAAAAAACTCTGACAGAGTAAGAACAAAGCCGCACTCTTCGCCGATGTCAAAATTTCCTTTGGCAACCTCAACCGAGCTTGGACTTGCGCCGTCATACTCTGTAATGACAACAAAATTTTTCTTCTCGGCTACGTTTTTATACAGCCTTCCGTCAGATGAACTGAAATCTACGGAATACAAGCCGTCAACAAAGCTTATATTTAAAAGCTCTTTTTTTTGCTTTGAGCCCGAATAACGTGTAACCTCAATTTTCTGAGAATAATCAGACGAAACGGCAACATCCGAAAGCAGAGATGAAGCATCCTCATAGCCGATTTTTACCTGCTTAAAGGCTTTGTCACCCTCAGCAAAGGAAACCGAATTATAAAGTACATTGTCGTCCCCGGAAGCTATATCGTTACCGTTATCATATGTGCCAAGAAGCTTTTCAACGGGCGCAGGGAGACTGTAAATGCCGATTATATTGAGCCCTGCTACTATAAAGCAAAGAAGCAGCACGACAAGCGCAATATTAGCAATTAATCCCAGAACTTCCTGTTTACTCTTCATATACCCATCTTCACTCTCATTCGTTTTCTTCCTCCTTATTTTCGGTATCCTTCTTTTCACCGGCTTTGATTAAGCCGTTTGAATCGGAGCCGTAAACAAGGTTTAAGACAAGCACCGCAACCGCAACAACCAGCATCGCGGCACCGCCGATATAGTTATCAATAGAAATAAGAATTGCCGATACACCCGAAATACCCGATACAGCATAAAGCAGCATTACCGAGTGCTTCTGGTCAAAGCCTTTATCGATAAGCCTGTGATGAACGTGACCTCTGTCGGCAGTAAAGGGACTCTGTCCGTTGAATATTCTTCTGAGAAAAGCAAAAGCCGTATCCAAAAGAGGAAGTGCAAAAATGAGAAACGGAACCCAGAAGGACACAAGCGCATTCAGCTTAAAGCATCCGAGAATTGAGAGAACGGACATTACATAGCCGAGGAAAAGTGCGCCGGTATCACCCATAAATATTTTTGCGGGATTGAAATTAAAGGGCAAAAATCCAAGACAGCTTCCTGCAAGAATTCCCGTCAGTACAATAACGGAAAACGGAGTGTCGGTATAAATAAGCGACACAAGAAGCGTAAAGGAAGAAATAGTCGACACACCGCAGGAAAGACCGTCAAGACCGTCGATAAGATTAATAGCGTTTGTAAGCGCAACAATCCATACAACCGTAACAATACCGTCAATTCCAAGAACCTCAAAGTCTATTATCGTGCCGAATATATTAATCTGCTGAATTACAATACCCGAAAGATACGCAATAACGGCGGCAGCTATCTGCATTACAAGCTTGAATATCGCCTTCATATCATATTTGTCGTCAATAATACCTGTAATAACAATAAGTATTGAGCCGAGAAGAAGACCGATAATCTTTTTATCAATCTCGCAGAAAATCAGCATACAGAGAATAAACGCCGCAAATATTGCAAGACCGCCCATAAGAGGCATTTCCTTCTTATGCATTCTTCTGCCGTCCTTGGGAACGTCCGTCACCTTGAATTTAAAGGCAAAAACGCGGACTATAGGAGTAAGTGTAATGGAAATAAAGAATGCACAGACTATTGCAATTACAAGATAAAGGGGTGTATTTACAAGTGTCAAATTGTTCATTTTAAATTCCTCTCAGAAATTATTTTACCGAATAAAAGCCGACTTTTCTGTAAACCTTTGAGAGCGTCTTTCCGGCAAGATACGAAGCAGTTTCGCTTCCCTTTTTCATAACATCCTCAAGATACGCCTTATCCTTAACAAGTCTTGCGTATTCCTCGCGGATAGGAGAAAGACCGTCGGCGCAAACCTCGCCGACCGCTGCCTTGAAGTCGCCGTAGCCCTTGCCCTCGAATTCCTTTTCAATTTCATCAAAGCCCTTGCCGGTAAAGGAAGAATAGATAGACATAAGGTTATTTATACCGTCTTTACCCTCTGCATATTTTACGCAAGCCTCGGAGTCTGTAACGGCACTCTTAATCTTTTTTATTGTCTCATCCCTTGTTTCGATAATCGCAACATAGCTCTTTGGGTTAGGGTCAGATTTTGACATCTTCTTTGTGGGGTCTGTAAGTGAATTAATCTTCATACCCGTCTTTACAAAGTAAGGCTCGGGAATTTTAAAGGTGTCGCCGTAAACGCCGTTGAAACGCTGGGCAACGTCACGAGTGAGTTCAACGTGCTGCTTCTGGTCAATACCTACGGGAACAAGGTCGGTCTGATACAAAAGAATATCGGATGCCATAAGCACGGGATATGTGAAAAGACCTGCATTTACGTTATCAGAATGCTTCTGTGACTTATCCTTGAACTGAGTCATTCTTGAAAGCTCACCGAACATTGTATTACAGTTTAAAACCCAGGAAAGCTCTGCGTGAGCAGGCACGTGGCTCTGTACGAAAACACAGCTCTTTTCGGGATCGATACCGCAGGCAATATAAAGTGCAAGCGCTTCCTGTGTATGACGTCTCAAATCCGCAGGAACCTGACGTACGGTAATTGCGTGAAGGTCAACAACACAGTAGAGACATTCATAGTCATCCTGAAGTGTAACCCAGTTCTTGATTGCACCGAGATAGTTTCCGAGAGTAAGAATACCGCTTGGCTGAACACCTGAGAATATTCTCTTTTTTGCCTCAGCCTTTTCGGGAGCATTTACAATATTTGTGTTATCTGTCATTTTATAAAAACCTCGCTTAAAGTGCTTCTTTGAGTACCTTACCCATAATTTCAACGCCCTTTACAATCTGTTCCTTTGTCGGCATTGAATAGTTCATACGGAAGGAGTATGTAACATCATCTGCACCCGGCATAAATGTTGCACCGGGAACAACGGCAATATCAGAAGCAACAAAGTTTGAGATAAGCTTTTGCATATCTGTTCCCTCCGGTGTTGTGCACCAGAGGAAAAGACCGCCGTCGGGACGGGTGAACCTTACATTTTCGGGGAAATTCTTTTCCATCTCGCAAATCATCGTCCTGCAGTTATCGCGGTAAAGGTCGCAGATGCCCTTGATATGGTCGTCAAGTGAATACTTTTCAATAAACTTTGAGCAAAGCATCTGGAAGAAAAGGTTTGTGTGTACATCGTTTGTCTGCTTACAAACCGTAACCTTCTGAAGAAGCTCTTTATGACCGCAAAGAAAGCCGACTCTCATACCTGCAGAGAGTATCTTTGAGAAAGAACCCGTGTAAGCAACAATTCCCTCATCGTCCATACTCTTGATTGTGGGAACATCCTCACCCGAAAATCTCAGCTCACCGTAGGGGTTATCCTCCAAAATCGGCACTCTGTACTTCTTTGCAATACTGAGTACAGCCCTTCTCTTTTCAAGGCTCATAGTAATACCCGCGGGATTCTGGAAAGTTGGAATAAGATATATAAGCTTTACCTTTTTATCACTCTTAAGAAGTGCTTCAAGCTCGTCGGGATTGATGCCGTCTTCACCAACATCAAGACCCTTAAGAACACAGCCGTGGCTTCTGAAGGCATTGAGTGCACCGATAAAGCTGGGAGTTTCGCAAACAACAGTATCGCCCTCATTGCAAAGCACCTTAGCAACAAGGTCAATTGCCTGCTGACCGCCGCTTGTAATAATGCAGTCATCAAATTCCTTACCTGTATTGAACTTTGACTTCAATCTGTCAGCTACCTGCTCACGAAGAGGCATATAGCCTTCCGTAATACCGTACTGAAGAGAAAAGGCAGCCTGTGTATCAAAAATTTCATTGGCAAGCACCTGAAGCTTATCTGTCGGGAATGACAGAGGCGACGGATTACCTGCCGCAAAAGAAATAACATTGGGGTTTGTAAGAGACTTGAAAATCTCTCTGATTGCCGATGGCTTTAAGGGCTCTACCTTATTGGAAAAGCTGAATTCCACATTAAACACTCCTTATATTCAGACATAAATATCCAAATTACATTTTTACCGTATAATTATATCACAATGTTTATGTACATTCAATATTTATTTATTGAAAAAATAGAAAAAAGGAGGGAAAATCCTCCTTAAATCTAATGATTATACATTTTTTACAATTAAAAAACAAGGTACAGACAATTTTCCGTCGGCTCAGAATTATTTAAAGCCTTTATAATCGGAGGGATAGTTTGAAGCTATGTACAAAAGAATTGCAGTAGCATCACTGACGTTTACCGAGCCGTCGCCGTTTACATCATACAAGGTTGCATCAAAATCGGCAGGATAGTTTTTGGCAATATAAAGAAGTATAGCCGTTGCATCGCTGACATTGACTTCACCTTCTCCTGTTGCATCGCCGGGAACACGGTCGTATTTCACCTCAACAACAGCATTAGAAGAAATACCGAGCTGTGTCAAGGAAAAGGCAACGGTCTCACCCCTTGCGACGGTTATCCTTTCCGTAGTTGTGCCGAGATATGTTCCTTCGCTGTCGTAATCGGATATGGAAACCACAAGCCTATCAGAGGTTGCTCCGGGGGTTGAATTTGTGTTGGTGATATAAACCACATCTTCACCGTCAACCTCAACGACATCCGAAGCAAATGGTGCAGAATTGCCTATCAGCACCTTCATCATAGCCTCAATATCAAGAAGTCCTGCACCCCAATGCTCTAAAGACTTTCCCGAGGAAGCAATATAGGAGGTATCTGCAGTTGATTTTATCAAATTCGTAAACGCCGCAGGCGTGATTGACGGGTTAACCGACTTTGCAAGAGCCGCAGCCGCAGCAACCATAGGACTTGAAAATGAGGTGCCCGAGCGCGATTTATACCCGTTGCCGTTTATCAAGGTATCAATGCTTGTGGCAGGTGCTGCAATATCAACACCGTCATTGTATGTGGATGTACTGAAAATACTCAAACCGTCGCCGTCTTTGCAGGCGTTGGCAACACTTATGACCTCTTCATAATAAGCGGGATACTGGGGACGGTTTACCATACCTTCTTCTTCTTTTAGCGCATTATTGCCGGCAGCTGCAACTACAATTACGTTCCTATTGATTGCGTACATAATTGCATCATACAGGGTTGTAAGCTGCTTATAGCTTCCAAAGGACAGGTTTACAACCTGACAGCCGTAAATATCGACTGCATCATAAACAGCATCTGCCGCGTCACTTGTCGAAACCTTACCCTGCGAATTGATAACCCTAAGCGGCACCACCTTTGATTTAAAGGCAATACCCACGTGACCTATATCGTTACACTCTGCTGCAATAATTCCCGCAACGGTTGTTCCGTGACCATCTCCGTCGTATACATTGTCAGTGTTACAGGTTGTACCCTCCGTATCATTATAATTGATACCTTCAAGAAGGTTTGCTACGAGGTCATCGTGCTTATATACACCCGAGTCTACAACACCGACATTTACGCCCTCGCCGTACACTCCCAAATCCCAGGCATAGGATGCATTTATATAATCGAGATACCACTGGTTTTCAAATCTTTCATTAGCCTCAACATCATTTGTGAACAGCTCAAGATAAACATCTTCTTCGTAGTATTCAACAACACCCATTTCCACAAGCGCATCCACGGCATCAAGACTTTCAGCCTTAAGAAGCAGGTGGTCTGCGTTAATTTCGGAAACCTCATCAAATTCGTCTGCCAAGAGCGATGCCACTTCATCGTCTGCCATATCGGAAAACAGACCTGCTCCCTCGGAAAACACAGAAGCGTTTACAAGATTCTGTACAGTATTATCCTTCAGCTTGACAATATAACCGTCGAAGTCCGCAGCAAAACAACTGACAGAAAGAAGCATTAAGACCACGAGTAAAATTAATATTCTTTTCATTTTCAATCACCGTTTATTCCATGTAATTTGCTATTTCTTTTACTATGTGATATGCACTCATTCCGAAATGCTCCAGAAGCTCGGGAACAGATGCGTGGAATGCACATTCGTTGTCAACAGCATTTGTTATGACCTTACCGTCATATTTACCGCTGAAATATGAAGAAATCTTTTCACCGATTCCCCCACTCTTTATTCCCTCTTCGAGAATATAAACAAGCCTTGAAGAACCGACTGCATTTGAAAGGGTTTCAAAATCCAAAGGATAAATCTTCACAAGCTTAATAAGCATTACAGAGGAATACCTTCTCAGAATCTCAAGCGCCTTATATGCCTCGGCTGTTATCCTGCCGTAGGTAATTATTACAACCTCGGCATTATAATCACCGCATACGCATATATCCCTTGTATCGTTGTATATAAATTTGCTTCTGTCGTACTCTGCTTCACATCCTTTTGGGTATCTCAAGACAGATACACACTTTTCTTCCAGCGCCTTATCAAGGCTTTCGTTAAGCTCCTTGTAGGTTTCGGGAGAATATATTGTACAGTCGGGAATGGATGAAAACAGCGAAACATCAAACAGACCTTGATGTGTTATACCGTCATCGGGAACAAAGCCGCACCGGTCAAGGGCAAGAACAAGTGGAAGCTTTTGAATGGAGAAGTCGTGAAAAAGCTGGTCGTAAACCCTTTGAGAGAAGGTTGAATATACGGCACATACGGGCTTCAGCCCCCCTGCCGCAAGACCTGCGGCAAAGCTGATTTCGTGCTCCTCTGCAATACCCACATCAAAAAATCTGTCGGGATATGCTTTACTGAAATCAAGAAGTCCCGTTCCGTCACACATAGCCGCCGTGAGTGCCGCGATACCTTCATCCCTTGCGGCTCTTTCAACCATCGCCCTTCCGAATTCCTCGGAAAAGTTTGTTTTAGAAGATTTGACTGCGCCCTGTTCAACATCAAATCTGCCTACAGAATGATAGTTTTCGGGATTTACTTCGGATTTTTCATAACCCTTGCCCTTTTGAGTCTTGACTATAACAAAGCAGCATTCATTAAGGCTCTTGGCTTCATTGAATACATCTTCAAGCTTTTCGATATCGTGTCCGTCAACAGGGCCGAGATAGCGAATACTCAGTGCTGAGAAAAAGCTGTTATTGGGAAGTACAAGCCTCTTGAAAAGATTCTTGATTCTTCTGAAAGTTCTGACAAGCCGCGGGCCTATTACGGGAATTTTCATACAGCCTCTCTTAAGACTGCGCTTGAACTTGAAATACTTCTTACTCGTTCTGAATTTCGAAAAGTATTTCGCGAGATTTCCCACATTTGAGGAAATGGACATTTCGTTGTCGTTGAGAACAATAATGTATTTGAGCCCCTTATCGTAACAGTTATTGAGAGCCTCATAAATCATTCCGTTGGTAAATGAGCCATCACCCACAACGGTTATTACATAATCCTCCTTACCGCAAAGCTTATTAGCCTTTGCAAGTCCGAGACCTGTCGATATGGAGGGGCCGCTGTGTCCTGCGGTAAAGGTATCGTATTCGCTCTCAAATCTGTTTGTAAAGCCTGAAAGACCGTCCTTTTTACGCAAAGAGGAAAATCTGTCGGCGCGACCGCTTAAAATCTTGTGGGTATAGCATTGATGCCCCACGTCAAAAATCAGCTTATCCTCAGGGAAATCAAAGGCTCTGTGAAGCGCCACCGTCAGCTCAACCACACCGAGATTTGATGCAAGATGACCGCCGT
>CAZTNR010000004.1:0-55982 GCA_964614955.1 uncultured Oscillospiraceae bacterium
AATCTTACTCTGGAATGCCGCTTGCTTCTTTTCCTGATTTACCATATCGGAAAGCTGTGCCTTGATTTCGTCGAAATCATATGTTGAAGCCTCACTCTTGGAGATAAGCTTTATAAGGTGATAGCCGAACTGTGTCTTGACAGGTGCGGAAACTGTGCCTGCTTCCATTGAGAACACTGCTTCGTCAAACTCGGGTACCATCTGACCACGTGTAAATTCGCCGAGGTTACCGCCGTTGTCTTTGGAAGGACAAGTGCTGTTTTCTCTTGCGGCGTCTTCAAAGGAAGCTTCACCCGCATTAATCTTTGCAAGGATTTCGTTTGCCTTATCTTCGCTGTCAACAAGGATGTGAGAAGCGTTTACGGATTCGCCCTTCTGGAACTTGTCAATGTTGTCGTCATAATACTTCTTTACTTCTTCATCCGTTGCAGCCTTCACTTCGTCAAGCACCTTGGAAGCCGCAAAATTAATGAGCATATCTTCCTTAACCTTTTCAAGCTGTGCCTTGAATGCGGCATTGTGCTCGTAAAGATTTTTCTGCGCCTCAATAAGGAGAAGCTTGTTTGCAATAAGCTGCTCTAAGATTGCGGCTCTGCCCTGAGGATGATCGTAGTTCTGACCACGCTGTCTGAGAGTCATAACCATTTCTTCTACTTCACTTTCCATAATGGCAAGACCGCCGACTTTTGCTAAAATTCTGTTGTTCATTATGTATTCCTTTCAAATTTTAATTATTATTTATTATATACTCGCAAATTGTATTTGCTGCATATTTGTTGATGTACTCACTTTGTCTTGATATGATATCAAGTCTTACATTTTCGCTGTACAGCACACTAGCAAAGGAGTACATTGACTGTTCGATGGTCTTACCCTTGAGTGCACAGCCAAGCTCTGTCAAAAGATTGTAATTATCCGTTTCGCAACCGGGTATCGGTTTTGCAAGAATCATCGGTATGTTGCTTACCATAGCCTCTGTAGATGAGAGCCCACCGGGCTTTGTAATTACAACATCGCACGCCTTCATATAAAGGTGAACTCTATCAGTAAAACCGATAGCTCCGATGTTTTTATGGTTACAGTACTTTTCGTTAATGCCGTCTCTCAGTTTGTGGTTGTTGCCTGCTATTACGAGAACGTCAAAATTATCCGAGGGACACTCAAGCATATGATCAATCAAATCATAGATGTTGCCAAAGCCCATACTGCCCGACATAATAAGGCATATAAATCTGTCGGGATTTAAGCAGAGAATATTACGGGCTTCTTCCTTTGAAATATCACTTATAAATCGTTCTGAAACGGGTATGCCGCTTGCAAGAATTTTATCCTTGTCTATTCCCCTGCCCGTGTATTCCGGTATTACTTTTTCCGAAGCAATAAAAAACTTGTCGATATCAAGCTCGTCGCAAAACGGATAGTAACCGTAATCTGTAGCAACAAAATACAGCGGCACATCGAGACCGTACTTATGCTTTGCGTGTGTCAGTGCCTGGGCAGGAAAAATATGTGTACATACAACCGCATCGTATTTGTTCTTTATAATATCACGGTAAAGCTTTTTTGAATATGTCATATTTACGCCGTAAACTGCAGATTTTAAGGTTCCTGGAGTATATGTCTGAGCCTTGCTTAAATTATAGCCGGCACCGAAGGCTGCGGGCGTATGTAATACTATTTTATTATAAGACGTAGAAATGCCTTTGGAGAAGGCTTTTGAATTATACCTGAGAGCATCCTTTAAATCACAGGTATGCCCAAGTGAAATGAATTTTTCCTGTATGGCCTTTGCGGCAGAGTTATGACCCTGCCCCGTGTTGCAGGATAATACCAAAACTTTCACTATTCCTCACTCCGTTTCTAACTATCTCATAATATCATAAATCACGCTAAAAGTCAAATGTTTTTATATTGAATCTGAATATTTTATAACTACTGTGTCTCCGGGTGCAAAGTTCTGCGGATCTGAACAGTTCACCTTGGAAATTGTTCTGAAGTCTGTTACTGTCAGCATCTTGTTATTGGAATCAACTGCCAACACTGTCAAAGCTTCTTTATTGCTTTTGTGTATATTCACAAGGCTTGACAGTAGGATAAATACCAAAACGATTATTAAAGAAACTGACAGTGATAATATTGCACGTTCGGTTGCTGCATATAAAAGAAGCGAAATGATGATAAAAGCATTTATGTTTAATACGGCATTTTTCCTTATCTTAGCGTAAATACCCAAGACGGTTACAATTAAAAATAAAACCATAAATGAAAATACAAAAGCGCTTCCCGTATCAATCACCCCGCTATAATTATTATCACTTTTATAATGTTATATACCCCTTTACAACCGTCGAAAAATGTGATAAAATATATTAATAAGTTTGAGGTAATGATATGATAAGAGGAATATTTAACTGTACTGACCTGTGGACACGTCTGAAATATGCAAAAAAGCCAATCTTGCTTTACGGTATGGGCGACGGTGCAGACAAGGTTATAGCAGCTTGCGATAGTAAAAATATTAAGATTTCAGGTGTTTTTGCAAGTGACGGCTTTTCTAAGAATAAAGTGTTTCACGGCTTTCCCGTAACGGATTATTCCACGGCAAAGAAGCAATTTGGCGATTTTATTGTTCTTATGTCCTTTGCAACTCGGCTTTTGGATGTTATGCTGAATGTTGAAAGAATCGCCTGTGAACAAGAGCTGTATTGCCCTGATGTTCCTGTTTTCGGCAAAGGGCTGTTTGATACCGGTTTTGTAAATAACAACTACGAACGCTTTAAATTTGTTTACGACCGCCTTTCAGATGAATGGTCTAAGGAAGCATATATTAATCTAATACTCGGCAAGCTGACAGGTGAAATCAAGTTTTTAAAGAATGCTGAAACTCCTGTTTCCGAGGCTTATGAAAACATTATAAGACCGGATTGTAATACTCATTATGTTGATGTCGGTGCGTACAACGGCGACACTATAAGAGAGTTTTTGTCATATAGCGGCGGATACTCAAAAATTTCTGCTTTTGAGCCCGATGCAAAAAACTATAAAAAGCTTGTTTCCTTTGCCGAGGCTTCGGGTATCAATACCGAGAGCTTTCATAATATTGCCGCTTGGAGTGAGCTTGATACCCTTACCTTTTATTCACGTTCGGGCCGCAACAGCGCCGGTACAACAAGCCATAAGAACGTAAAATCAATTGAAGTCAAAGCCGATGCTGTTGATAACTATATTGACAGCAAGGTTGATTTTATAAATATAGATGCAGAAGGCTCTGACAGAGAAGTCATTTTCGGTCTTCGCAATACAATAAAAACATACAGTCCTACCCTATCGTGTGCAATTTATCACAGAAACGAAGATTTTTTTGATATTCCTTTCTTACTGCATAATTTTTACGACGGTTGCGAGCTTTATATTAGACATTTTAGGTACTTCCCTGCCTGGGATACAAACATATATGCAAAAAAGAAATAATAACTTTACGGAGAAATATAATGAAGCACGATTATCTTGAATGCGGAAAAGTAATAAATAGGCGAGGTATTAACGGTGAGCTTAAGGTGGATTGCTACTGTGACTCACCCTCGTCCGTTTTCGGAGCAAAGACTCTATACGGTGATGTGAACGGCGAAAAAGCTTATAAGGTTGTATCGCTCAAGGAGTACAAGGGGTTTTTGTTTGTAAAATTCGCAGGAATTGACAGCGCAGAAAAAGCAGATGAAATGCGAAACAAAATGCTTTACGTTTCAAGAAATGATGTGAAGATTAATGAAGATAAAAACTTCATTGCTGACCTTATCGGGCTTGATGTTAAGGATGCAAGCAGCGGTTGTGTATACGGTAAAGTAACGGACGTACTCAATTACGGTGCGTCGGACATATATGTTGTTTCAGACGGAAGCAAGGAATATATGCTCCCTGCCGTTGACGGAGTGATTGTTGAAACCAATATCGAAGATTGTATTTTAATAAACCCGATTCCCGGTATTTTTGACGAAGCGGAGGAAATTCGCTGATGAGATTTGATATAATGACGCTTTTTCCCGATATGATAAATGCGGTTGCAAAGACCAGCATCATCGGCAGAGCACAGGAAGCGGGTATTATTGAAATATGCGCGCATAACATCAGAGATTTCAGCAAGGACAAGCACAGAAAGGTCGATGACACTCCCTACGGCGGCGGTATGGGTATGCTTATGACGGTACAGCCTGTGATTGACTGCTTCAATTCCTTTGCCTCTTCCCTGTCCGAAAACAGAAGGGTTATATATCTTTCGCCAAAGGGTGCGGTTTTTAATCACAGTAAGGCGATTGAGCTTTCAAAGTACGACAGTCTTGTCTTTCTTTGCGGACACTATGAAGGAATTGATGCAAGAATAGAAGAGCTCATTATTGATGAGCAGATTTCCGTCGGTGATTTTGTGCTTACGGGCGGAGAATTGCCTGCACTTACTATTGTTGATGCTGTTGCAAGACTTATACCCGGAGTATTGCCCGATACGGTGTGTTATGAGGACGAAAGCATAGCATCGGGACTTCTTGAATATCCTCAGTATACAAAACCTGCCGAATACTGCTCGCATAGTGTCCCCGAGGTGCTTCTCGGCGGAAATCACGAGGACATAAGAAAATGGCGAAGATGTGCTTCCTTGAGAGAGACCTTGAAGTGCCGTCCCGATTTGTTGAATAACACAGAGCTTACCAAAGAGGATATACTCTTTCTTGAATCCATAAATTCAAATCAATAACATTTTGCGAGGTGTTTTCATTGAACGAAAACAATTCCAGAGATTTAAGCAGTGTCATTAACGAAACACTGCACCTCACCGAGGAATCGGGAAAATCCACAGCAGAGAGCTTAAAGCAAAGAATCAGCGTTTTTTTTGTGCATATCAGAAGGAAGTTTGCATCTGCCTGTGAAGCTTCTGTTTTGGGATGTCTGCTTGAAAAGCTATATATCAGAATACTGACCTGCAAGGTCAGAGTAATAGCTGTTTTTCTGCTTTCCTTCGGGATAGTATCTTTGCTTTTCAGATATGCTGTTAACCTTTCCATAAGTCATTTTATAGCTGACAATAATACAGTTACCTCCTTATTTCTCATAATAATCAGTCTTATTCTGTTTACAACAAACAAAACGGTTCACAGTCTTATTATCAGCAGCAGAATTATCAGTAATCTCAGTATTGCCTATTCAGAACAAGGCATAATATTTGAAAACTCCGGACACGTTGCTTTAAATACTACTTATTCTACCTCGTTTTTTCTTGGTATAATATGCGGTATATGCTCCGTTGTTTATCCGATAAGCGCAATATGCACATTTATATTTTCAATACTGTATGTCGTTTTTATTTTTAACAGACCAGAGTGCGGTATGCTGTTTATGACCGCAGTTCTTCCCTTACTCGACAAGGGTATGATTTTCCTTTGTATTCTGATAACATTTTTCGCTCTTCTATACAGGTATATGCTCGGAAAAAGGCACATAAAGCTCGGTGCCGGAAAAATAATGATGGTAATTTCTCTTATATACCTTGTTATCCGAGGAGTTTTTAGCGGTACATCTTTTTTGAATACACGTTTTTTGATTTACGTTTGTTTTTATCTCTCGGCGATTACCGCTATGAGTCTTATAAGATCAACTGCAATGTTCAGAAGAACGGTTACGGTTCTTGTAACAATGACAAGAGTCTTTTCAATAATTTTTGCGCTCTATTATCTTGGCAGTATCTTTTTTGGAAAAGATACTGTTTCGGAATTTTTAAGTGTAATAAGCATACCAAGTCTTACAAACGCTTTAACTTCGACATATTTTATGGTTCCATTTCTATGTATGTCAATTCCCCTGAATTTTGCATATCTTGTGGGTGACAACAACAGGAAATATGCGGCTTGGAATCTGTTTTGTCTTATAATTCTCTTTTCAAGCCTTGTTTATGTTTCATCGTTTGTTGTTGTTCTAATCTGTATTCTTTCCTGTGTTGCCGTAATGTTTTTCTTCAACAAGAAATATGCTTTGCTTGCTATTCCTGCTCCGTTTATAGCATATGCGACGGTAAAGCTGTTTAATCTGATTCCCAAGGCATATAAGCTCACCTCTGTCAATGAATATGTTACCGATTTCGCGGCGTTTTTTGATACATTCAAAAAGCACATTCTGTTCGGTGCTGGTTCTGATATTACCGATTTTTCGGGCAATATGATGATTAATATTCTTGTCACCTTCGGCATTTTCGGCTTTGCTCTTCTTCTGTCAATTTTAGTTTATATGACAGTCAGAACCGTTAAATCCGTTTCTGCTCACCGTATGAAATCCAATAAGGCTCGTTTTCTCACTATAGGCCTCTTATGCGCACAGCTGTCCTTTATGGCACTATGTACATTTACAGATATTTATTGTGATTTAAATGTAATCTTTATGTTTTCATCCGTGCTGACATCGGCTTTTGTTTCGGGCACCTGCTATACCTCGGACTATGTCGATCCATCGACGGTCAGAGAACATTTAAGTAAATGAGGGTGACATATGAGTAGTAAATCCAGAATTAATTACGTTGACGTTATTCTGCTCGCGATTGCAGTTGTTATTGTTGCGGTTTTTGCAATTGCAAATTTCGGAGAAAGCTCTCAGGTTGACTTTACCCGTAAGGATACTGTAACCCTGACACTTAGAATCAGGAATATTCCTTTGAAGCATTCACAACTGATTAAGAACGGGGAAACAGCTTATTTTGCGTGCGATGAACAGATATTGGGCAAGATTAAATATGTGAATTATGACGATGAAACCGTTGAATTCCTTGATAAATTTACAAACACTTCAACAGTATACAGAACGCCCGACAAGTGTACTGCCCTGCTGCTTGTTGAATGCGAGGCTGTTTTGACAGACGGAGTGTTTACTGTTTCCGGAAGAGAGCTTCAGCAGGGCGGCAGTATAGAGGCTTTTGTTCCCGGGTACTCTTTTACGGCAACGGTTATTAAAATAGAAAATAACGAAGGGTGAGCTTTATGAAATTGAACAGAATAAAATTACGCCTTTTCAATGCACTTGACGTTGCTTTGATACTGGTGGCGGCGGCTGTTATTATTTCAGCATTCTTCAAGATACACAATAAGCAGATATTTATGATTTTCGATAAATCGCATAAAGCGGTTGTTACCGTCAGCATAAATGATGAAAGCATAGATTCGTCAGATATCAAATATGGTGAAAAAATTTATTATAACGATGACGAAGTGCTTGGAAATGTAATTTCTGTCAAGAATATCAAAGAAAAAAAGTATACTGCGATAAATAATACGATTATGGTTGACTATTCTGACAAAAACGTCGGTGTACTTATTGAAATTGAGACTAAAATTAAAGAGAATTCATCAAAAAAATATATTAACAGCTCCCTGTTTGCAGCTCCGGGCACCGTAATTTCGGTTTACGGCAAAGCTTTTGACGCGTCAGATGCCGTTATTGAAGAAATTGTGATGAAATAATTTGTCTATATTGTTATTCCTGAGTATTTTACACGTCTATAATTTGTATAAAACATAATTTTTTGTAAAATTCATAGTTTGTTATTGATTTTAGTGAAGTTTTCTGTTAAAATATATTCTATAATACGATTGTTCATAATTTTGGAGGGTAAAACCGATGTTCTCAAAGGAAGTAGAAGTAAGAAATCCCGAAGGATTACACGCAAGACCTGCTACATTCTTCATTCACAAGGCTAACACCTTTAAAAGCTCTGTGTGGGTTGAAAACGGTGACAGAAGAGCAAATGCAAAGAGTCTTCTCGGTGTTCTTTCACTTGGTATTGCAAAGGAAACTAAAATTACAATTATTGCCGACGGCAGTGATGAAGAAACTGCGGTAGAAGAGCTTGCAGCGCTTATTGCAACAGGCTTTGCAGAATAATTACTGTTATTGAGTAAATGTGGAGTACTGTTTGCAGTACTCCTTTTTTCTGTATCCGAAAGGTAGGTGTGAAAATGGAACGCAGCAAAGAATTCCGCGAAAAGCTGGACACTCTTCCCTCTTTTCCCGGTGTTTATATAATGAAGAACGATAAGGGTAAGATAATATATGTTGGAAAATCAAAGTGTCTTAAAAACCGCGTTTCAAGCTATTTTCACTCCTACGGACATAATATAAAGACACAAAAGCTTGTTTCAAGCATTTTCGATTTTGAGATAATTGTTACCAGAAGCGAAGCTGAGGCACTGGTGCTCGAAAACGAACTTATAAAACGCCACAACCCAAAATACAACATTAAGCTTAAGGATGCAAAGACCTATCCTTATATCAAGCTTACGACCGACGGAGGATTTCCAAGGCTCTCTCTTTCGCGAAAAAGAGATGACAGAGGCGGAAAATACTTTGGTCCGTATACCTCGTCTTTTGCTGTCAATGACATAATCAAAACTATTCAGAAGATTTTCCGAATTCCCGACTGCGAAAAAAAGTTCAGCTATGGTAAAAGAGTCTGCAGACCTTGTCTTTCATATCATCTCGATTACTGTCTCGGCCCCTGTGCGGGTAATATAAAGCCTGAAAACTACACCGATGCAATCAGACAAATCGAATACTTTCTTCGCGGCGACAGTAAAACTGCGGTTAAAATGCTTGAAGAAAAAATGTATGCTGCATCCGAGGGAATGAGATTTGAGGAAGCGGCAAAGTACAGAGACAGTATCAATAATCTCAAGAAGCTCAGTGAAAAGCAGGCGGTTGTTTCAACTCCAAAAAACGAGGAGGATGCATTCGGATACTTCGAAACCGAAACACTTTCCTGTGTTACGGTTCTCAAGGTCAGAGGCGGAATAGTATCAGATAAAGACACTATTTTTCTGTCGCCCGACGAGATTAATGATAAAGAGGCGCTTTGTGACCTTATTTTACGTTTCTACGACAACTTTGATATGATACCGAGACGTATTTATACTTCATTTGAAATCGGCTCTGACGGCGAAACAGAGCTGTCTGAGACACTCAGCGAACTGTCAGGACGTTCGGTTGCGGTTCACCATCCCGAAAGAGGCGATAAAAGAGCTCTGTGCGATATTGCTGTCAGCAATTCCCGTGAGTCGATTAATACACGTATGGCGGTTCTTTCCAACAATGAAGAAGCTTTAATAAATGTTGCAAATCTCTTGCAGCTTGAAGTGATTCCCGAACGTATCGAAAGCTATGATATTTCAAACTCGGGACAAACTTCAATGTACTGTGGAATGATAGTTCTGGAAAATGCAAAATTCAAAAAGAGTGACTACCGTTCATTCAGTATAAAGGAGCTTGATGGACAGGATGACTACGGTGCTATGACCGAAGCAATTAAAAGACGGCTGCTTCATATCGGATCTGAAGATGATTTGTCGATGAACATAAGCCCCGACCTTATTCTGCTTGACGGCGGCATCGGTCACGTC
Organism: uncultured Oscillospiraceae bacterium; assembly: GCA_964614955.1. GTDB lineage: Bacteria > Bacillota > Clostridia > Oscillospirales > CAG-382 > UMGS1387. Next base: position 9,426 of record CAZTNR010000004.1, read on the forward strand.
AACACCATAAAGAAGCTGATGTCGGATATGAATATTGATATTCCCGTTTTCGGTATGGTCAAGGACGAACATCATAAAACGCGTACTTTAACCGACGGTGATAATGAAATAAGTATTGCAAAAAATCAGGAAATGTTCAATTTCTTTTACAAAATTCAGGAGGAGGTTCATAGATATACCTTCGGAAGAATGGATGCGTCGCGGCGTAAATCCGTCAAAGGCTCTTCTCTTGCCGATATAGACGGAATAGGACAAGCAAAGGCAAAAGCCTTGCTTAAGCATTTCGGCACCCTATCTGCCGTAAAAAAGGCGTCTCTTGATGAGCTTACCGCGGTCAGCGGCATTAGTAAGACAATAGCCGAGAATATTATTAATCATTTTAACAAACAGGAGTAGAATTTATGAGAATTATAGCTGGTAAAGCAAACAGAAAGGCACTTGTAACACTTCCCGGAGAAGATATAACACGTCCGACAATCGAACGTGTCAAGGAGGGTATGTTCAGTGCCATACAATTTGATATTGCAGGACGCAGAGTACTCGATCTGTTTTCGGGCTGCGGTCAGATTGGTCTTGAAGCAATAAGCAGAGGTGCAGAGAGTGCTGTGCTTATTGATGCAAGCGTCGAGGCTGTTGATATAATCAAGCAGAACGCAAAGAACACCGCTCTTATGAAGCAGTGTCGCATTTCAAGAATGGACTATAGCGAATATCTCAAGTCCGCGGCAAATAAGGAAAAATTCGACCTTGTATTTCTTGACCCGCCTTATGCAAAGGATATGAAGGCTGAAATCCTAAAAAAGCTCACACGTGCAAATATTTTAAATGACGGTGCTATTGTTGTATGCGAAACCAATGTTGATTTTTGTGCTGATGATGAGAATCTTTATAATCTTACATTCAGAAAAAAATACAGATACGGCAAGGTGTTTGTAACTATGTTTGATTATAACGAATCTGAAGAAGAGGGTGAAATTAATGAGTAGAGCTCTAATTCCCGGCAGCTTTGACCCGATAACGGTAGGACACCTTGATATTATAAAGCGAACGGCAAGTCTTTTTGATGAAGTGGTTGTACTTGTATCAAAGAATTCGTCAAAGAATTATATGCTTTGTTCTGAAAAACGTGCTCTTCTCGTTGAAGATGCTGTTAAAAAATTGCACAACGTAAGGGTTGCAATTTATGATGGGCTTCTTGTAGATTTTGCAAAAGCGAATGAAATAGACGTAACCGTTAAGGGCATCAGAAACGATAAGGACTATCAGTATGAGCAAAGTATGGCAGGAACAAATATGTTGCTTTCGAGAAAACTCTATGGCAGAGACTTTGAAACCATGTATCTTCCCTGCTCCAACGAATACGCAGACATAAGCTCAACGGTCGTCAGAATGCTGCTCACAAATGACGGCGATATCTCGGGACTTGTACCTGACAGCGAGCTTTTGATTAAAACAATTAAGGAATAAATTTTGGGCAAGGTTAAACCTTGCCCGTCTTTTATATTATAAATTTGTCACTTTCTTCGAGGTTCAGTAAATCGATCGCCTTTTCAAATAACGGTAACGCCGATTTAAGCTGACTGTTGTGGTGTGCATCGCTTCCAAGATAGAATTTACATCCGCATTCCTTTGCTATTCGGAACATACGTAAAACCGTATCGGCTTCGTCGTCGCTGAAATTAAAATCACCGGCGTTGATTTCAATGCCTATACCCTGCTTTGCTACTGCTTTGAATATGTTTTCATATTCGTTGTTTGTTATTGTGTTCAGTGCATCAAGATACATTTCTCTCAATTGTCTGCAAATCAGACTGCAAGCAGGATGAGCAATACCTGTTTTATTAAATGGCAGGTCGCTTTTAAGAATCGCGTACATTCTCTTTATCCAATGCTTTGAAATTGAAGAGGCACTTTTATCCTCCCATTCACCGCCGCCCATATGATGAAAATGTGTGGTTGACACAATAATAAAGTCAAAATCGCCATATCTGCTTTTGGGAAGACCTATTCTGTTGTCGCTGTCCATATCCGCTTCACAACCGAATAAAAACTTTACATCGCTATCCTGTGGCAGTGGAAGAATCTTTGATATATGGTCGTAATTCTGTTCTTCATACCACCAGTTAACTGTAGTATTGCAAGGTACGGAACTATCCCAATAATGGTCGGTTACACATACACGCATCAAATTGTTTTCCTTTGCATAATTAAGAATTGCGGTGGGATTTTGCTTTTCATCCTTTGAACAAAGCGAAAGATAGGTGTGTATATGCAGGTCGTTGTCAATAATATATCTCATAATAATCTCCAAAACAGTGCCTGCGGTTTTCACCGCAGGCTTTTTAACTTATTCTATTACGGGTTCAATTACGCCGTATTCGTCCTCTGCTTTTCTGTATACTACGTTTACACTGTAATTTTCTTCATTAAGAAACAGGAAAAAGCTGTGACCGAGAAGATTCATCTGAAGCACGGCTTCTTCAACACTCATAGGAGAAATCTTAAACTGCTTTGTTTTGGTAATTTTGATTTCGTCCTCTTCTTCCTCAATAGGTATCGCCTCAAAAGCACCTGTCTTAAACTTCTTTTCAAGTCTCGTCTTATTCTTTCTTATCTGTCTCTCAATAATATCAACGGATTTATCGAGAGCGTTCTCGATTTCCCTGTCAGCAACCTCGGAGCGGAACATAGTTCCTTTATAGAAAATTGTAATTTCAAGGATCTCGTCGTTCTTCTGTGAGCGCATTGTGACATTGGCAACTGCTTCATCGCTGAAGAACTTATCAAACTTTGAGAGCTTCTTTTCAACCTTGTTCTTGAGGTCGTCTGTTACGTGAAACTTTCTTCCTACAATTGTAATCTTCATACATTTGTCCTCCTGTGCTTATATTTGGGATAGAGTCTCCCCTATCTCTGTGTATATAATAACACAATATATTGTATTTGTAAATAGGAATTTGTGCAATATTACAATATATTTACAAAAAAGACGGGTAGCTGTGTACCCGTCAATTAATTATTTTGTCTCTGGACAAAGATAAAGTCTTCCGATATTGATGTGCTTTAAGATTTTGCAGTTTTTGACATTGAATTCAAAACTCATTTTTTTGACATTCTCTGTCGGAATACCTGAAAAATCAATACTGTAATGCTTGAAACACATCGGACTGTCTCCGGTACACTCAGCACACAGTTTAATACCCTTACCGTCATCGTACTCAAGAATTACATCAAACGAAAGTTTTCCGCAGTGAAAAATATCAACCTCTAATGATGAATAATTATAAAAATCAAACGAATGACCTTCGTGCGACACAGTATATATACCGAATTTATCATTAAATGAGTCTACGCTTAAAGAAGTTTTGTATCCCTCTGTACGCAGAACAAACGCATTATCAGAGCAGACAGTACTTGCTTCAAGAGGCCGCCATACAGGTCTGTAATACCATTCTCCCGAGTGAGCTTCATCTTCAAACCATTCGAGCTCTGATTGTACTTCTAAATTGAGAAAGGTTTTCAGTTCAACCCTTATTAATTCTTTGCCGCAGCTGTCTGTAGCAAATGGAAGAACAGGAAAGTCGCCGGAAAACAAATTAAGATTTACTTCATATGAGCTCCAGCCGTAGAGACATTTGCAAGGCGCATTTTGATAAGGGTGAAATACTGCGATTTCACAGTCAGAAAGAATTTCACAATCAGCAGGCATATATAAATTGTCTTTTCCTGCAATATACATTCCCCGTATGTGTTTACCGTCGTTAGTATATAAGCCTTTATCAGTCTTTTCAAGTGTCAGGATAATTTTATTGCCTTCAATTCTGAGAGAACGCACAGCCGAAGGATGCTTCTGCCCGTCAGATTCATAGACGTTTCTTAGTGCTACAATAGCCATTCTCTCACCCAAAGCATATTTGTGCAGCGGATGAATCGGATGATTCCTATCAAACGGCCACCAGGAAGGCGGCAAATCGTATGTCGGAACACAAAGAAATATGTAGGGATTTTCTTGTGAAGCTCTGACAAATGCATCGTTGAGATATCCTACGTTGGTATCACCTGTGTCTGTATAGTTGCAAGGATATATCAGGGATGAAATTATCTTAAAGTTGCTTTTATCAAACGCGAAAGTCTCTGCATACGTACTCTGAAGCAAAAGTAACAGATTCTTATATATATGCTCGTCAAACTCGGTGAATGAATCGAACTCACCCTGATACCAAAGTAAGCCTCTTGCTCTTATACCGCGAATCGGAGCTATTTTTCGGTTATACATCACGCACGGAAGCTGGAATGAGATTTCTATATTATCCAAAGGATACAGATTTCTTTTAATCAGGTTTTCTTTAGTTATAGGGTCTGATAGTATTGCCTGTTCAGACAACCAACCGTATATAGGTGTACCGCCCCAGGAAACGTTTATGAAGCCTATCGGAACATCCTTGCCGGTTTTATCGAAATGTTCTTTTATAGTTTTACAAAAGGATGAGGCACAGGCAGAAACATATTTGAAGCTGTCGAGGTTAGTTGCGGAAATCCATTTTCCTTGTGTATTGTTTTCGGGTTCTAACGGAAAAGAATCGGTGCTTCCGTTTTCCTGCGAAAACACACGAATATCATAGTTTTTTACTCTGTCAAGAAACTGCTCACATTCGAATTGAACAGCGTTACTTAACTCCATATTTGACTGGCCCGAAGCTATCCATAATTCTCCGAAAATGATGTTCTTTAAGATGATTGTTGTGTCGCCATTCGATACCTCGATATCATACTTATAATATGAAGCAGAGGGAGTATCAATAGTCACCTCAAATATTCCGTCGTTGTTACAAATTCCCCTTCCGTGGGTGGTAGCACCAAATCCAATCAGCTTTGCAAACACGGTTGTGCCAGCATCGGCAGTGCCGCGAAGTGTCAGTGTACAGTTCGCCTGAAACAAAGCATTATCGGAAAAAACATCAAACAGTTTCATTTAAATACTCCTCAGATTATACAGCTCTTATGTCTTGTTACGTGGCAGCCTATGTTAACGGCACACGGAAGACCTGCGATATGCGTCGGGAAAAATTCAATGTTGACTGCAAGAGCAGTGGTTTTGCCGCCAAAGCCCTGCGGACCGATATCAAGCTTATTAATCTCGTCAAGCATATCTATTTCCAAAGAAGCATAATTGCTGTCGCTGTTTCTTACGTCAGCATCCCTTGTCAAGGCTTTTTTTGCAAGGTATGTACAATGTTCAAAATTACCGCCTATTCCTACACCCACGACAACAGGAGGACAAGGATTTCCGCCTGCATTTCTGACAGTATCAACGACAAAATCAATAATATCCTTGCGCGCGGCAGAGGGTGTAAACATTTTTACTGCACTCATATTCTCGCTGCCAAAGCCCTTCGGTGCCGCTGTGAGCTTGATTCTGTCGCCTTCGATAATTCTCGTGTGAATAATTGCAGGAGTGTTGTCGTTTGTGTTGCAACGGGAAAATAACGGGTCGGAGACAACGGATTTTCTAAGATACCCGTTGGTATACGCACTTTTGACGCCGTCGTTGATGGCTTTTTCAAATGGTTTGCCCTCAAGGTAAACTTCATTTCCTATTTCTGCAAACAGTACTGCCATACCGGTATCCTGACATACTGGCACATTTTCAGTTTTTGCAGCATCGGCGTTTTCACGGAGCTTTCCGAGAACACTTTTTGCAAGCGGATTATTTTCGTTAGCTTCGGCATAGCTTATACAATTCAAAAGCGATACGGGCAAATTATAGTTAGACTCTATAAACAGCCTTTCGACTGCACTCTCAATTTCTTTTGTATTAACAATTCTCATAAATATTCCGCCTAATTAATGTAATAGTACTCAGAATTCGGGTCTTCAAGACCGAGCTGATCCTCTGCGATGTCTCTTATAAGATCATCGTCAAGCTCTTTGGCAAGCTCGTTTTTCAGTCTCTGGTTCTCATATTCAAGCTCCTCAAATTCTTCAGTCAGCACTTCAAGTCTTTCGGAAAGCTCGTTACTTTTAATTAAGCATCGCAGGGCGACTATCATCAGCAAAACAATGATGATCGTTACGACAATACCGACAAATACACTTGGCAGCAGCCGCTTATTCTCTTTATTCCTTTTCTTTTCATTATCCATATTTACACTTCCAGTTCAAGTAAATTTATAAAGCTTTGATGATATTCTATGTAGTTGTCTCTTTCGGAACACAATAATTTTCGAAGGTTTAAAAATATGCTTATCCAGCACTCTAATCAGAAGCAATATCGGAGATAAAATAAGCCTAACAGAGGTCTTGACAATGTAGATTAAAAGGTCTGATAAAGCATATGCACACTTCAGAACAGGACGTGATACAGTTGCTCTGTAGACATAAAAGCCGACTAAACACGAGAAAGGCTCAAACCACCTGAAGGCACCGTTATTAACGATAAAAACTGCCAGCAAAAACAGAACAATTGACAGCGTTGAAAAAAGAATATCATCAATAATTAACAAGAATCCCTTTGTTGTAATGATATGCCGCTTAATCTTAAACATATCATATAGGACACCGAGCAAAAGACCAAGAAAGAACATTACGATAAAAACTCTGTCCTGGTTTGGCGGATAAAATATGTTCATCTGCCAAAAAGCCCCTTGAAGAAGCCGATTTTTGCCACTTTGTGCTTATCTTCGTAAAATACTCCAATAACATTTCCTTTGGCTTCGACAACGCCTTCGTCGAGATTTACTTCGCTGATTGCAAGATTTTCTCCATCTACTGTTATTATTGAATCACAGATCGTTGTTGCACAGATTTTGAACTCATCAAAGCTGTCAACCGACACTATACCCGAAAGCCTGATTTCATTTCTGTTCTTCAAAAAGACGTTTTGTTCGTTTTCTATCATAAAACCACCACCGCTTAATTTTTACTAAATAATATGCGGTGACGAAAAAATTAATACTAATTTACGGCTTCATAAAGCTCACACGCTTCATTTTTTGCAACGTGCTCCTTGACATTGATGACCCTGACCTTAAGTGTCTTTTCGCCGAAAGTAATTTCTATAATGTCACCTTCCTTGACATCATAGGAGGCCTTTGCTATTTTGCCGTTTACCGATATGTGCTGTGCATCACAAGCATCGTTGGCAACGGTTCTTCTTTTAATAAGTCTTGAAACCTTTAAATATTTATCTAATCTCATATATTCTCCAATCAATAAAAAATTCAAAGGACTGCCCCGCTCCAACATACGAAACCAAGGCTCCGAAGATGTTTAGAGTTAAAGCAGTCCTCTGAAATTAAACCTTAATTAAATTAACCCTTGTACTTTGCAACGATTTCCTTAAGGCTTCTGCCTGCAGAGAATGCAGGACGGTATGTTGCGGGAACATTGATCTTTTCACCTGTTCTGGGGTTCTTGGATTCCTTAGCAGCACGATACTTTACAGAGAAAGTACCAAAGCCAACGAGCTGAATCTTGTCACCCTTTGCAAGAGCATCTGTCATAGCGCCGAGAACAGCGTTAACTGCATTAGCAGCCTGTTCCTTAGTAAGACCTGCCTTAGCGGCAACAGCTGATGTAAGTTCTGTCTTGTTCATTTTGCGAATCTCCTTTTTATTAATAATAGAATTAACATATATAGTATAACATTTTATTAAAAAAATGCAAGAACTATTTTCTTAAAAATGCAAAATATGGTAGAATTTTACCGTTTATTTACAATTTGACACAATTTATCGTGTTAAATTATCCATTTGATTGTTCAAAATCACCTAAATTGTATAAATTATTTGAATTTCTCTACAAAAGCTCTGTTGAATTTGTAAAGAGCCTCCTCTGCTTCCACGTCCAGATCCTTTGAGATTGCCGTGATTTCAGACAGCAACTCACCCAAAACATCCGGATTTTTGGAAGTACGAAGCTCGTTCAACAGAGATTGAGCATTGTCGCATTTGGATTCGAAATCACTTTCCTCAATAAGATTATTCTTTATTGCTTTTGACCTCAGCTTCTGAGCTCTCATCAAAGCGGGCAAAGCAGCAGAAACGCTTTTCAACTGCTCGTACGGAGTTTTTCTTTGCTTTTCATCGTTCTTGATAATGTCCCAATTCACCAATACCTCGGATGAGTTCTCGACGGTTGTATCAGCAAACACGTGAGGATGTCTCAAAATCATCTTTTTACAGATGCCGTCGATAATATCGTCCATACCAAAAGCATTGCTGTCCTCTTTGATTTCAGCGTGGAAAACAATCTGGAACAGCACGTCGCCAAGCTCTTCACACATAAGCTTATTGTCGTCGCAATCAAGTCCTTCGATGAATTCATAAGTCTCATCGATAAAGCAGTTACGAATGGATTTATTAGTCTGCTCCCTGTCCCAGGGACATCCGTCCTCGCTTCTGAGAACCGAAACAAGTGAACACAGATCATCAAAACTATAGTTAGTTTTATTTAAGAGTTCTTTGATTGTTCTTTTTGAATCCGACATAGTTACTCACCTTTATCGAGAAGATTGAATCGGTCAAGGACCTTACATATCTTTTCGCCCTTTGGCATCATCATACAGTCATATCTGTTAAGACCTTTAAATATTATAAGTGAAACAAAGTACACAATGACAGCAATTGCAATTGACATAAGAGTTCCCGTTCTGCCGCCGACAGCAGTTCCCGAAACGAGAATCGACGAAAGAACGGCGGATGCTCCGCAAAGAATGCCTGATATCAGAGGCTTTATTATCAGCTTGATTATATTAATCGAAAAACCGGTTTTACTGAACATAAAGTAGAGGTTAAGGCACATAATCGCAAAGTAGCAAAGAAGTGTGGAAAGTGCAGCACCTATAAGACCTAATTGAGGAAGCCTTGAGAGAAAATAAGTACCTATAATTTTCACAATAATTCCGCTTGCGGTGGATATAATAGTATACCGTTCCTGCTTACACGCCTGAAGTATAGCATTTGTGATGGAAATTACACCTAAGAACAGTATGCCGATTGAAATAACGGACAACGCAGGAGCTGCAAGCTCAATTGTGCTGACCGAAAACCCTTGGCTGATTTCAAGAGCTTCGTCTTCAAAAAGAAATGAAATAACCCTCTTTGACAGCGAAGCAAGACCTATAGCGCTCGGTATTGCAATAATTGCACAGTTTCTGAATGCAGAGTCTATATCCCTTGCAGCCTTTTCCCTGTTCCCCACCGCCACAGACGAAGATATTGTTGGAATAGCGCTTATGGCAAAGGTGTATATAAACGGAGGAACGAGATTAAACAAAGGGTAAACCATAGAGGTGTAAGTGCCGTAATAAGAGGTAGCGGCAACCTCCGAAAGCCCTGCAGACTGCAGACCGTTTGCAAAGAGCATTGTATCAACGATATTTGTAAGACCCATGATCGAGGAAGCAAGCGTTATCGGTATTGCTATAATTACAAGCTCTTTAAGAATTGACTTAGAGCTTCTTACATCATCGACAGAGCTTTCCAATTGCTCGCGTTGCTCCGACGAAGAAACAAACATAGCCTTTGTTATTGCACCGTAAATTACGCCCAAAAAGACACCGATAGTAACACCGAGTATTACAAAAGCGGCAACCTGATAAACGGGATAACCCTGCTTTGTGAAATATACGGCACAGAATACACCGATTACAACCTTTGCAAGTGCCTCGATTACCTGAGAAACAGCAGTCGGTGTCATATTGCTGAGGCCCTGGAAATATCCTCTGTAAGCAGATGACAGACATATAAAGAATATTGTAGGTGCGATACACAGCATAGCAAGATACGCATCGGGCATTTTTGCGCTGTTTGCAAATTGACGTGAGAACAGCATCATTACCGCAGTACCCACAATACCGATTACAAAGAACAAGCAAAAAGCAACATTGAATATTTTCTTTATTTCCTTGTGTCTGTTCTCAGAGTTGGCTGTTGCAATCATTCTGGAAACAGCGACGGGTATACCGGCTGTTGAAACGGTGTAAAAGGTGACGTAGATGCTGTATGCGGCGTTATAGTATGCCATACCCTCAACGCCCATAATATTTGTTAGCGGTATGCGCAAGAAAGAGCCTATTATTTTAACAAGCACGTTGGAAATCATAAGTATTACAGCACCAAACATTAATGTCTGACCTTTTCCTTTTGACAAATATATCACCTATCCTTCAGCAAATCTATTACAGACTCTTTGTCAAAGCCTTTGTATTTTGCGTTGTTAAGAAATTCATATGGGTATTTAGGCGAGAATATGCGTTCAACCTTGCTTGCACCTTCGGTGACGAGCTTTGTAACGCTGCCTGCTCCCGCACCGAATACCGTGTGGTATTCTCCCATCATAATTACGTTATAAATACTTTCGTGTCCAATCTTTGAATAGCCTACATTTTCAAGATTTCCCGTTGTGTTTTTCTGCCTGTAAACATAATAGGGCTTATATCCCGAGCAAGCAAAATGTTCGGCAGCATAATCCGTCATTGCGAAGGCTTCCTGACAATCAACCGAATAAGACTTCGCACCGCCTGTTCTGTAGTTCGATGAACGCTTTAAGGTAAAAGCGTGAACGGTAATATTCTCGGGTTGAAGCGAAGTTACGTCTCTGACACTCTTTTCAAACGATTGCAGGTCTTCACCGGGAAGTCCTGCGATTAGATCTGTGTTTATAGTTCTGAAGCCCACTTTTCGAGCAAGCTCCACAGATTTCAAATAATCACCGTACGTATGGCTTCTTCCGACGCTTTTTAATATTTCATCATTCGTCGTTTGCGTATTAATGCTGATACGATCAACTTTGTAATATGAAAGAACCTTTAATTTATCTTCTGTTATACAGTCGGGTCTTCCTGCTTCAAAGGTAATTTCGTTACAGCAGTCGAGATTGAAATTGTTATATACCGTTTTGAAAATATAATCAATCTGCGAAGCACTTAATATAGAAGGTGTTCCGCCGCCGACATACACGCTTTTAAGATTAAGTCCCAGCTCTTTTATGGTTTCGGAAATGCTTATAAGTTCGCTTCCGAGTTTTTCAACATACCCGGGTATCAAGGATAAAAGCCTTGGAGTTGTGCAGGAAACAAATGAACAGTAATTACATTTTTTAGGACAAAAAGGTATTGAAATATAGAGAGAACAGGGATTTTTACCCATAGTATCTATTAAGCTGTCCTCGAAAATGCAAGCATCAACAGAGAGCTTTGCTTTTTGCGGCGAAATCATATATTCATCGCATAGAATTCTGAAAGCTTCATCCCTGCCAAAATCTTTTACAAACATTCTTGCAAGCTTTACTGGCTTTACACCCGTTGATATGCCCCAGGGCGGTGAAATTCCGAAAATGTCAAAGGCGCACGCTAAGAATGTTCTGCCAATCAGATTTTTAATTTGAGCATAGACAGATGCGTCAATTTGCTGAACGGCCTCTTTTTCACTGACTATGTCCCCTACTTCAAGTCTTACATTGACGAAGTTACAGCCGTCTTTTTGATAAGCTCTGACATATAGAGAGTTGTCGGTGTCGTTTTCGCCGAACTTCTCACAGGGTAAAAACAAAAGTACGAGTGATTGATAATACAGAGGCTTTGCAGAATTTGTCGAATCTAAAATATCAAGTTTCATATCAAAGCTTGTCTGTGTCGAGAATAATTGTGACGGGACCGTCGTTGAGAAGATTAACCTTCATATCGGCACCGAACTCTCCGGTCTTTACAACAAAGCCCATATTCTTTAATAAAGCGACAAAACCTTCATAAAGAGGAATAGCAGTATCGGGACGAGCAGCATTTATAAATGAAGGTCTGTTCTGACCCTTACAATCGGCGCACAGCGTAAACTGTGATACCACCATCATTTCGCACTCTTTCCCACGTTCAACAAGCTGAAGCGGTGAAAGATTCATTTTTCCGTTTTCGTCCTCAAATATTCTGAGCTTTGAAATTTTTGATGCAAGTGTTTCTGCCTGCTTTTCGGAGTCATTGTTGTTGACACCAAGCAAAATCAGAAAGCCCCTGCCTGTTTTTGAATGTAAATTACCGTCAATTTCAACCGATGCAAATGCGGTTCTTTGTACTAAAGCAATCACGAAGAAAATCCCCTTGTTACGTCAATTACGTTTTTTACCTTTTTAAGCCGTGAAATAATGGAGTTTACGTGGGAAGTGTTACGGCAAGTTATATTAAGCATAATTACCATACCGTCATTTCCCGTTTCTTTTGAGTTCATTGAATGAACCTGAACCCTCATATCGGCGAAAATAGATGTGATGTCAGCAAACACCTGAAAAGAATTATATGCAAATATCTGTAGAAGAGCTTCAAATGAGCCTGTTGTGTTTTCGCCTGTTTCAAGGCTGCTCTTTGACCATCTTACAGTTACCCATCTGTCCTTTTCGTCGTCTTTTGCGATACCTGCCTTGGCATTCGGGCAGTCATACTTATGCACGGATACACCGAAGCCGCGTGTGACAAAACCGATTATACTGTCACCCGGAAGCGGATTGCAGCACTTTGCAAATCTTACCTGACAGTTATCTATGCTGTCTACGATTACACTCTGATGTGTTTCCTTTGCAATTCTTTCTTCGGCTTGCTTGCTTGAATTGACAATTTCCTCCATAGGATTAACTGTCTTTTCGGGCGCAGGCGCAACGATCCTGTCAAATTCATCCTTGAGCTTTGCAGAGAACTTTGAAACGGATACACCGCCGTAGCCGATATTATTATAGAAATCATCAACATCGGGATAGCCTGCACGTTTTGATACGTTTTCAATAATTTCGTTCTTCTGTGCTTCCGTATACGGTTTACCGTAATGCCTGAATTCCTTTTCGATTTCAAGCTTACCTTCGACGATATTTTCGTCTCTCTTCTCTTTTTTGAACCACTGTCTTATTTTGTTCTTGGCTTCACTTGTCTTTACAATTTTAAGCCAGTCACGGCTTGGCCCGCCGGAAGATGAAGAAGTAACAATTTCACAAATATCGGCGTTTTTGAGAACAGTATCAATAGGAACGATTACACCGTTTACCTTTGCACCGATCATCTTATTGCCGATTTGTGAGTGGATAGAGTACGCAAAGTCGATTGTTGTAGATCCGTGTGGAAGACTCTTTACATCACCCTTTGGGGTAAATATAAAAGTTTCGTCTTCGTAAAGGTCAACCTTAAGAGGACGTAAGAATTCGTCTGCATCACCCGATTCTGTTTCGGTTTCGATAAGTGTCTTAATCCATTGGAGCTTTTCGGAAATATTTTCCTTATCCTTTTCACCCGATTTGTACATCCAATGTGCCGCGATACCGTACTCAGCGACCGTGTGCATTTCCCAGGTTCTTATCTGAACCTCAAAAGGAATACCGTGTCTGCCGATAACGGTTGTGTGAAGAGAGCGATACATATTGGGCTTCGGAACTGAAATATAGTCCTTGAAGCGTCCCGGCATAAGGTTGAACATTTCGTGTATAAGACCGAGAACCGTATAACACTCAAGCTCGCTGTCGACAATTATCCGTATGGCATAAAAATCATAGATTTCATCAAAGCTCTTTCTCTGATTGAACATCTTTTTATATATACTGTAAATGGACTTTACTCTACCCGAAAGATTATATTTGATACCTGCCTCGGAAAGCTTTTCTTCAACCAGCTTCTTAGACTGCTCGAGAAAATCCTTGTTTTCGCCGTATCTGTATTCAATATCGTTTTTTACTTCATCATAGCCAATCGGGTCAAGGTAACGCAGAGCGAGATTTTCAAGCTCTGTCTTGATTTTTTGTACACCGAGTCTATGTGCAAGAGGTGCATAAAGGTGCATTGTTTCAAGCGCAATCATTCGCTGACGCTCTTCACTCTTTGCATTGAGTGTTCTCATATTGTGAAGTCTGTCGGCAAATTTGATAAATATGACACGAATATCGTGATTCATTGCGAGAAACAGCTTTCGTGTGTTTTCAATACTTGCCTCTTCCTTATCTTCAAAATAAATAGTAGGAAGCTTGGTAAGACCGTCAACAAGCTCAAAAACTTCATTTCCGAAAAGCCGTTTAACTTCGTCATCACAAGTTTTATCCTTACAGTCCTCAAGAACATCGTGAAGAAGTGAGGCACAGATTGAATCTGTATCGAGTTTTAAATCAGAAACAATCTCGGCAACCGAAAGCGGATGAGTTATATACGGCTCACCCGATTTTCTGAATTGTCCGTCGTGCAGAAAAGCCGCATATTCATATGCACGTTCAATTTTCTGCATATCATATTTGTTGCCCGAATCAATTAGTTTCTTTTTCAGGTCTTCAAATGTATAATAATCAGCCACGTTATTACGTCCTTAACTAAATTTTAATAAGCTTTGAAAGAAATTCTGAATTTTCAATATTAACCTTACCTTCGGTTTTACATAGAGAAATATCAACGCTGTCACTGTCATTTCTGCTTAAAGTAATCAGCTTCATTTCCTCGAAAACACAGAGAATAATATTGAACTTTAAATGTGAGCAATTAAAGGAGTACTGTCTTTGCATATCCTTTGAGCATTTCCAAATGCTGAGTGTTTTTGGAGATTCAAAATTCTTAATAACCGATTTGAGATACAAAAAAGCAGCTTTAAAATCGGACATTACGGGGATATCGTCGCAGTTTACTTTATTATCACCCGACATTATAAGGTCGAAGGCATTTTCATTGTGCTGCTTTTCAAGACAATCCTTTTCCGACATACGAACATCCTTGACAACTATCTGAACGGAAAGTGTTCCTCTGAAATCATTGATGTCCATATTACACATAATATCAACCGTGTCGCCCTCGGAAAATGCGAATCTGTCGGCTGACATACCAAAGTAAAGAGCTGTAGCAAGGCAGGAATTCTTTTCAATAATCATCTTGATGTGCTTGCCGTCGCCGATAGGATACAGCTCCTTTATAACAGCATCCTTTATGAAGAATAAAGGCATAGGATTCTGAAGTCCAAAGGGCTCCATACTCTGAAGCTGCTTTGCGTGCTCAATTGAAATATCCTTTACATCTATTTCAAAATCAGCATCAATGTAGTTACAGATAGATCCAAAATCAAAGGTCTTGGAAGCGTATTCGTTAATAGCCCTTCTGAACCCAGACACATTGTTCTTGTCAATTGTAAGACCTGCTGCAAGCTCGTGTCCGCCGTACTTTATAAGAAGATGCTTACAGGCAGAAATGGCTTCATTAATATTAAAGCCCTTTACGCTTCTTCCAGAGCCTTTTCCGACATCACCGTCAATAGAAATAAGGATTGACGGCAGCTTGTATCTTTCGGTTATTTTAGAAGCAACTATACCGATTACACCGAGATGCCACTTTTCCGATACAAGAACAATAACCTTATCATTATCAAAATCGTGGTTTGATTCAATCTGCTCAACAGCTTCCTCGAAAATCATATTCTCAACAAGCTGTCTTTCGCGGTTGACAGAACAGAGATATGTAGCAATATTATCTGCCTCTGCTTTGTTTTCGGTTATAAGAAGCTTCAGTGCCTGATTGACATCACCTATTCGTCCTGCTGCATTAATTCTCGGAGCAAGACCGAAGCCTATGGACGACGCAGTAATATTCTTTCTCTGAGCACTTTTTCTTTCGGCAAAGGTTTGTTCTATAAGCGAGCAAAGCCCTTTATTTTTTGTATTTACCAACGAAGCAAGACCGTGCTTGACAATAATTCTGTTTTCACCTACAATCGGCATTACATCGGCAACGGTACCCAAGGCTACTATATCGCTGTACTTTGCACAAATGTTTGTAAGATTTCCGTTTCCTTCATAAGCACAGATAAGTCTGAATACGACGCCGACACCTGCAAGCTCTTTAAACGGATAGTCGCTGTCTTTTCTGTGAGGGTTTACCACTGCAACAGCCTCGGGAAGCTCTTCCCTGCACTCATGATGGTCTGTGATAACAACATCAATGCCGAGAGACTTTGCAAAGTCAATCTCTTCGTGGGCTGTAATACCGCTGTCTACGGTTATAATAAGCTTAACACCGTCTTCGGCGAACTTTTCTATAGCCTGAGTGTTAAGACCGTAGCCCTCGTTGACACGCTCAGGAATGTAGCTGCAGACATCTGCGCCCTTGAAGGTAAGATATCTCCAAAGTGCGGCAACCGAGGTTATACCATCAACATCATAGTCTCCGTAAATCATAATCTTTTCTTTATTTATTACGGAAGCCTTGATTTTATTTACTGCTTTATCCATATCCTTGAGAAGAAACGGGTCAGCAAGGCTGTTAATGCTGCTGTTAAGATATTCGTCGGCTTTTTCAGGAGTATCAAACCCTTTGGCAACAAGCACTTTTGCGAGAAATTCCTTCAAAGAAAGCACACTCATAAGTGTATTTACCTTATCTGTGTCATATTTACCAACAGTCCAAATTGTTTTTGTATTATTCTGCTTCAAGATTCTGATTCTCCTCTAAAATTGCGACAATAATTGTTGCGTTTTTGTTTTGTATATACTTATTGACAAGCTTTGTTATAATAAAAAATGAAATTACAAAGACACCTATCAGAATAAGCGGCAACACTGCGCCGATATCCGTCTGACTTTCAAGAAAAAAATAAGCAAGTGAAGTAAGCACAAACGGCAGCAAAAAAATAAGCATTGCAATTGATAAGGTTTTTCTAGTTGAGCCTTCAAGTTCAACCGTGTCACCTACCCTTGCACCGATGCTGTTTATTGCTTCTATCATAACCTCCTGCTTCTGTTCTCCGAAAACAAGCTCGGCGTGGCAAGCTCCTTTGGAGGCACAGTTATGACAGGAGGCACAGGCACTTTGTCTTTGAGAAGAAACAAGCGCAAAATCATCACTCAGTTCTATTACTTTTCCAATTGCTTTCATTATTCACCTTTAAAATTCAAATAGCAAAGTGCAGCCCGCAGACCGTCTACGGCAGCACTTGTAATACCTCCGGCATAGCCGGCACCTTCACCGCAGGGATAAAGATTACTGAAACCGATTGCAAGAAAATTCTTGTCCCTCGGAATTCTCACTGGCGAAGATGTTCTTGTCTCGGGAAATGTAAGAACAGCATCACCGCAGGAAAATCCTTCAATATCCTTTTCAAAATCCGAAATGCCTCTGCGAAGACCTTCGGTTATAAATTTTGGAAATATTTCGTCAGCATTTCTTATAACTGTTTTTCCCGTATATGTTGGCTCTATCCTTGATGGTACTTTCATAGCTTTACCGTCAAAGAAATCGGACAGCAGCTGAATCGGTGCTGAGTTGTCGCTTCCGGAGGTTGTAAAAGCCTTCTTCTCAATTTCCTCCTGAAAAGCTATCGCACCGTCTACCGTGTTGCCGTAGTCGGCAGTATCTACAGAAACGGCTATGGCAGAATTTGCGTTTTTCCCGTCTCTCAAATAGTTGCTCATACCGTTTGTTACTATCTGACCGTTATCCGACGCAGAAGCAACAACAGTACCTCCGGGACACATACAGAAGGAATAAACGGCTCTATTGCCATACCTTCTTGAAAGAGTATATTGCCCCGCACCAAGGCTCGGTGCACCGGCAAAGTCGCCGTAAAGAGCACTGTCAATATCATCCTGAAGGTGCTCAATTCTGACACCAACTGAAAAAGGCTTTGGCTCAACCGTTACCCCGGAATTCATAAGCTGTTTTACTGTATCTCTTGCGCTGTGACCGATGCACAGAAACAGAGAATCACATTCAACAGTGTTTCCGTTATTCAAAGTGATACTTTTGACATTCTCGGCTAAATCAGAGGATATACTCTCGAGTCTTGTGTTAAACAGAATCTTGCCGCCAAGATTGATAATTTCATTTCGGATGCTCTTTACAATTCGCCTGAGATTATCTGTACCTATATGGGGCTTTGCAAGATAACGTATTTCATCTGGTGCACCGTGTCTCACAAATTCCGAAATAACATAGCTGCATAATGTATCGCTGATTCTTGTGAGCAGCTTACCGTCAGAAAATGTACCGGCTCCCCCTTCACCAAACTGAACATTGGTTTCAGTGTCTAAGTCTCCGCCGTTCCAATAACTGTCCACAAGCCCGGCTCTCTTATCAACATCTGCGCCCCTTTCGATGACAATGGGACACATACCGCACTTTGCAAGAGCAAGCGCACAGAACATTCCGCTGGGGCCAAAGCCGACAACAACAGGCGGTGCCGAGGTTTTCTTTGTCGAGATAAATAAATTGTCAAAGCCTTTGTTCTCAATAAAATCAATTCCCTTGACGTTACCGCTGCCGTACTTATCGGGAACGGAAACAGCTACTGTATAAACTAGCAGAATGTTGTCGCGGTCGCGGGCGTCAACGGATTTTTTATACACAAACGCCTCTTTATCCGAAGCGGAAATTCTAAGAAAAGTATTTACGGTTTTCAGAGCTTTTTTGATAGCTCTGGTATCCAAAGCTTCATTTGATTCAAAGGTGCATTTGATTCTAATATTTCTGACAAGTGCAAGTGTATTATTCATTTTCTTCTGCAAATTCCTCGTCTACTTCATCAAAAGGAAGTGCAATAGGTTCGGCTGAAAAACCGTTAATTCTGACCGAATGCACGGGGCTGCCGTCCTTATTGTATGCGGTAATACCGTCGGGTAAATTCAGATTTACATTGAGAACACCTGAAGAAGCAGCAACATCTATAGTTTCGGTAAAGATGCAGTCAATACTGTTCACGGCTTCAACCTTTCCCTTGACGGTTACGATTTTTGGTGAAAAGTCTGTGTAAGAAATTGTGTAATTGAGCTCGTCACTGTATACGGGAAGAATTTCTACATCTGCAGCTTTATACACAGGAATTAGAACATCAACTGCTGACTGGTTAAGCTTGATGTAGGGACTTGATACAGCATTTCCCTTGGTATCGACGGGTACAACCGTACAGCCTTTTGAGTCAATCGTATCCTTAATAACATCCATATTAAGGGTCACAAGCATTTTTTCTATAGAATCAACAACCTTCTGAGGACCGGTAATTTGAATGGAATCAACAGAAAGTATGGGGTCTCCGATTTCATAAACAGAGGCATCAACATCGGTGCTTCTGTATTTTACCTCAATCGGAAAATGCTTGCTTGTTGTTTTATCGACTGTTACCGATATTTCCGATGTTGATTTCTTGACAATAGAAATGCCGGAAGGAGTTGTTACATTTAGGTCGATTTTATAGGTTCCGGACGATACGATGCCGTTCATATCCGCCGTAACAACAATGTCATCCTGAGAAATGCTTTCAACATCATTCTTAATGCCGCTGACGGTAACTTCGACGGTATGCTCCCTGCCCGAAATAACATCGAGATTGGTTTCCGAATCAAAATTCACAATAGTTACTGGTATACCCGAAATTGTCTTTTCCTCGATTGTAGTTCTTAAATCAACAACATAGAACCAAAGAATGAATGCAGCTAAAATAGACAAAACCTTTGGAAGAATGTCTCTGTTTTGTGTCTTGGAATTTTTATTACCGTGAGCCATTATTCTTCCCCCTTTTCTGTTTTAGCTTTATTCTTTCGCTTGCCCTTATCTTCATCGCCTATAAGATTCTTTATAAGCTCGCTTTTAAGGGTCTGGGCATTAAAATTCATTTTCAATTCGCCGCCGATGGCAACGGAAATGATACCTGTTTCCTCAGATACAACAACAACAACGCTGTCGGAATTCTCACTCATACCGATAGCGGCTCTGTGACGAGTGCCCAGGTTCTTAACTATATTCTCATTTTGAGACAACGGCAAAAAACAACCTGCCGCATACAGTCTGAAATCTCTGATAATCATAGCACCGTCGTGTAAGGGCGCCTTATTATAGAAAATATTCTTAATAAGAAAGGATGCAGGATCTGAATTTATTATGGTACCGGTTCTTATAACGTCGCCAAGCTTTGTCGAACGCTCAAAGACTATCAAAGCACCGGTCTTGTTTTCAGAGAATGAAACGCAGGACTCAACAACGCCGTCAATACATTGCATTGTCTTTTGCATATCACCGCTTGTCTTTTTGTTAAGAGAACCGATAATAGAGCTGCCGCCGACTTTTTCAAGAAATGTTCTGAGTTCTGTCTGAAAAACTATCAAAAGACCGATAAGTCCGACCTGAACCACGTTTTCCAAAAGGAAATTCAAGGTATGCATATTGAAAATATCACTCAGAAACAAAGCAGCAACAATGATTAAAATACCAACCGCAAGTTTTCCCGCCCTTCTGTCGCTGATAAACTTAAACAAGTAATAGAAAATAACAGATACAACAGCGATATCTATAATGTCAAAGACGGAAATTGACGAAAACTGATGTATAAAAAACGAAAAAGCGTTTTTAAAAAATTCCAAAACTGCATACCTCCACTAATATTTAAAACGATACACGATAATTATATCATATTGTAGCTGCAAATGGAATACATTTTTCTTAAAAAATTATTTATTTACAAATAGAAAACACTAAATATTTTTAATTAAAAAAATACACCACGGAATTCTCCGTGGTGTTGAATCTCAAATTACTTTTCGAGAATCTTAATCTTTGTAACAATCCATTCGCCTGCACCGTCACCGGGATCGAATCTGATCATATTTACGGTACCGTTCCAATTTGCGGATGCCTTTTCATCATTAGCAAAGTCGAAGTAGGAAACCATAAATCCATCAGCTGCAGGAGCAGCGTTAACATACTGCTGCTTTACAGACATATCTTCGGAAACACTGTCAGCAGAAGTTGTTGTGTAGAACATCTGAGAATGAGCTGCCTTAGCAGCATATACTCTCTTGAATTCAACAGCAACTGCGCCGTACTTTGAAGTATCAATGTTAAGATTTTCAATCATAACAAGGCTGTCTGCATTTTCTTCGGGAGCTGAGAATACAAAACCTGTACCTTCAACATAAGAGCCCTTTGCAGAGGAAAGAGTGGAAAGGTCGATTTCAATACCTGCTGCCTTATCAATATCAAAGCCTGCGGGAACGCCGTTACCTGTGGGGCCCATAAAGAGTGCGGCATCCTTGATACCGTCTTCGTCTTCACCGTCATAGGGAACAACGGAAATGTTATCGAGATAGAAGCTCCAAGCAAGATTGTGGTCAAAGCCGGCAACCTGAACGGGGCTTGCGAAAATACCGAACTTCATATCCTTTGCAACGTCGATATCAGCGGGAACAGTATAAATAACAGCACAGTTCTTCCAAACACCGCCGTCAGCTACGAAGCTGCCAACACCCTTATCTGCAGCATTTGTACGTACATTAGTACCAAAGGATGCCTGAACTACGGGGTTACCGAAAGCGTCGTTGCCGGGTCTTGCAGAGTATGTAATAAGATACTTCTGACCGGGAACGTATTCGCAGGAATACCACAAATAGTTCCAAGCCTGCTTATCCTGAACCTGTGTTTCAAGATAGAGAACCTTGTCGCCTTCCTTATCAGGGTTTTCAACAACAGTGATACCTACATTATTTTCGCCCCAAACGCCTACTTCATCTGTGTAATTTTCGCCTGTCAAGTAAAGGATAGTGCCTTCGGGAAGCTCAACTGTAGGAACAGCAGGGCTTGTAAGGATAACAGTTCTTGAAGCAGCATCCCATTCAACGCCAACACCGTAAGCTTCTGCAATAGCTCTTGCAGGAACCATAGTTCTGTCGTTGATAATCTGCGCAGGAACATCGAGCTCAACGGGCTCATCATTCTTATAGAATGTGTCAGCGCCTACTGTTAGTGTGATTTTGTCCGAACCCTTTTCGGATGTAACGGTTCTTGTAACTTGATCCCATTCAACCGTAGCACCAAGTGCTTCGAAAATTGCACGGAGAGGCACAAGAGTTCTGCCTTCAATTATTGTTGCGGGAGAGCCGTAGCTTTCAACGTCAACAACTTCACCGTCAAGAGTAACGGTAACGTCTGCAGCAAATGCAACTGTGGTAAGCATAATAACTGCAAGCATAATACCTAAAAACTTTTTCATAGAAATTCTCCTTTTCTATAATTATTTTGATACGTAATTTTAGCATTTATAAACAAAAAAGTCAATAGTTATTATTGCAAATACAAAGAAATAACAAAAAGTAGTTAAAAAGTACATTTTTGCGGTATATTTTACAGCTGAAACAAAAAAACACCGCGGAAATTTCCGCGGTGCATAAAATTAATTTTACTTCTCAACAACTACAATTTTATCAACTGTATAAATACCGTTGCTGTTACCTGGGTCAACTCTGAGAGCTGTGAGCTGTCCGTTCCAGAATTCATTTGTTGACATACCAATAAAGGCTACATAATAACCTTCGCTGTCAACTTCAAGTTCCTTATACTTGATAGTTATGCACTTAGACTGGCTAAGTGCGTTATCAGATTCGGTTGCAAAGTAAACAGCGATATGCTTCTGATCTTCAGCAACACCTTCAGCCTTGAATCTTACGGCTATAGCATTGTACTTATCAGCGGAAATTGCACTTACATCCCTGAAATTGATAATGGGGTCAATCTGAGTTTCACCTTCAGCAGTCATTATAATGTGACCGTCTTTGTATTCGGGTGTAGAACCGGTGATATGGAACTCATCCTTGTCTTCATTAAGGTCGTAAACAATACCCTTTGCAGAGTTAATATCAAACTCAGCCTTTGCTTGTGCTTCTTCAAGGCTTTCGGGTGTATGGAAGCCGTCAGCGGCAGCACCTGTGTAAACAGCAAGTGATACATCATCAAGATAGAAGCTGATGGCAACATTGTTATCGGGATTACCGTAAATGCCAAATTCGCTGCCAACTTCGGGAAGAAGTGTTTCGGGCGCAGTGTATACGAAGGCAATATCAATCCAATTATCAGCAAATATCTTAATAGAACCGCCAACACCGTGATCCTTAAATGTGCCGTCTTCAGTAGAATCACCAAATCTAAAGCAGATACCAACACTGGCTTCTGCAAGCTCAACATCATCAGCTCTCTGTTCAAGACGTGCCTTGAAATTAACAAGGTATCTTTCGCCGGGCTTGAATTCTACACCACCAACTTGACTTCTGAAGTAAGTCCACGACGCCTTTTCTGTATATTCAGAGTGAATGAGAATAACCTTGTCAGATGCATCGTCGGGATTTTCGACAATTGCAGGTTCAACAGCTGAACCGGCAAGGAACTTATAACCTTCATCACCCGTGTAGTTTTCACCGGTAAGTACAAAGAAAGTGCCATCATCAACAGCGGGTTCTTCCTCAATTACCTGCGTAAGGATTACAGTTCTTGTAGCTGCATCCCATTCAACGCCGACGCCGTAAGCTTCTGCAATAGCTCTTGCAGGAACCATAGTTCTGTCGTTGATAATCTGTGCAGGAACGTCAAGTGTTACATCTTCACCGTTCTTAACGAGTGTTGTAGAACCGACTGCAAGAGAGATAGAATCTTCGCCAAGTGTGGAAGATACTGTTCTTGTTACCTGATCCCATTCGACTGTAGCGCCAAGTGCTTCAAAGATAGCTCTGAGCGGCACAAGAGTTCTGCCTTCAACGATCGTTGCGGGTGAACCGTAGCTTTCACAGTCAACAGTCTCGCCGTTGAGAGTGACGGTAATGTCTGCTGCAAATGCTGCCATGGAAAGTACAAGCACTGCAAGCAAAATGCCTAAAAACTTTTTCATAGAAATTATCTCCTTTTCTATAATTGTATGATGAATATATTTTATCATCGATGTAAAACCGTGTCAATAGAAAACTGTCATTTTATGTATTTTTTTACAAAAAAAGCACCGCGGATAACCGCGGTGCGAGAAAGCATAATTAATTATGCTTGAACAAACATTGCCTGTGCAATAGTAAATGTACCTGTAGAGTTTGCAGGGTCAAATCTTACTTTTGTAACCTTGCCTGCCCACTCATCACACTGAGACATAGTAAAGTAACCAACGAGGTAGTCGCCCATCTTCTTACAGCTGTCATATTTTACGTGAACAGACTTCTTTTCAGAAAGATTGGGGTCTGCTTCTGTTGCAAAATAAATCTGGAAGTCAGTATTTTCATTTGCGAGATTTTCAACCTTGAATCTTACTGCAATAATGGGATACTTAGCTGCATCAATAGACAAATCAGCAAGTGTAGCCTGAGGGTCGCCGCCTGTTGCTTCAAGCTTAAGAACGCCGTCAGTTACCTCACCTTCGCAGCCGCCAAGAGTAAGGGCTGCAAGGTCGATGGGAAGACCTTTAGATGTATCAAAGCTGAAACTGTCGAGCTTTTCAAGAAGTGAAGCGTCGGCAACAGCACCGTCATCAAGTGTGCCATCGTAAGGAACGAAGGAAATATCATCAAGATAGTAGCTCATTGCGCTTGTAGTTGCGTCATCGGGATTTGCAAAGATACCAACCTTGGAAGCCTTTGTCTCATCCATTGTTGCAGGAACAGTATAAATCCAGTCAACGTGCTTCCATTCGCCGGGAACAAGCTCAACTCTGCCGATACCGTGATCCTTTACATTGCCGTCATCAGCAGTATCAGCAAACTTGAAGCAGATACCTGTGCTGGACTTTGCAGGAACAGAACCGTCAGCAGCGCACTTGTGCATAATATCGAAGGAAATGAGGTACTTCTGACCTGCCTTCATAGCGCCTGTTGTTTCGCCCCAGAGATATGTCCAGGACTTTGTGCCTGCAGCTACATTTGTTTCAAGATAGTATACTGTATCCCCTGCTTCTGTGGGATTTTCAACAAACTGAAGTTCATTTACACCGGTAGCAGTAATGCCCTTGGGAAGCTTCTTGCTTTCAGCATCTATAAAGTTTACAAGTGCACCTTCAACCTGAGATGTGAGGTCAAGTTCAACTTCGGCAGACCATACGTGCACTTCTCTTGTGTAGTTAACCCAGTTTACTGTACAGCCGTACGCTTCTGCAATTGCTCTTGCAGGAACGAGAGTTCTGCCGTCGATGATTGTAGCAGGAACGTCAAGAGTAATATCTTCATTATTCTTCTTCATAATGTTGGAACCAAGAGTAAGAGAAACAGAATCCTTGCCGAGTGTGGAGGATGCCGTCTTAGTAGCCTGATCCCATTCAACTGTAGCACCGAGTGCTTCGAAAATTCCTCTTACGGGAACTAAAGTTCTGCCGTCGATAATTGTGGGAGGAACGTCAAATTCAACGAACTTACCGTCAACCATAACCGTAATATCGTTGGAAGCATACTTTGTATCAAGAGCCTTCTTTACAGGAGTGAAGAAGGTTTCGGCAATTGCCTGCATACCCTTGTCACCGGGATGAGAATTGAATGCTGTTTTATCGGGGTATTCTGTAAAAGCTTTATTTTCATTGATGCACAAAGGATAGAGCTTAACGTAAGAAACACCCTTTGCCTTTGCAACGTCTTCAACTGCAAGGCACTTGTCGTCACCTGAGGAACCGTAGAAGTGCTGGCTGAAGATGATAGCCATATCGGGCTTTACGCTACGGCAGTAATCTACAACCTGACCGAGAGCATAAGCGTAGGATTCTCTTGTGCAGTTCTTTACGTTATCGCCCCACTGGAATGTCATAACATCAGGGTTATACTTCTTGATCGCAGCGCCGATGCTTGAATCAAGAATCTGAGTATAGTCGTAATCAAGGCTTGTTGTTACGCTCTTCTCGAAGGGATAAGCAGCGGAAACAGTTAAATCAACGATGTAATCGGGATATTCAAAAGCAAGCATATTTTCAAGAACAGAAACATAATCCTTATCAGCGGATGATGCTGCCATACCCCAGTTGTTGTCCCAGCCAATACCTGCACTGGGTGCGTGTTCTGTGATGGAATTACCTACACAAACAACGCTGATCTTCTTTTCGCCTTCAGCACTTGCGCCGATTGCAAGCATCGAAACGCAGAGTAATGCTGTAAGCATTGCGAGTAAAAACTTTTTCATTTTTCTCTCTCCTCATAATTTATTTTTCTAAAAATTTAGAATCAATAATTTTTGATATTGCCTCAGTATATTCCTCGGCAATCAACCACATTCCCCTATCACCGGGATGACTCTGAACACCGTTGTGTTTGAACAAGCCGCGAGCCTGATTCTCAGGACAATATAGTTTTGTCAAATCCACAAACGGCACTTCGGTTTCACGTGCCGCAACGAGAGTACCGATGTGTTTTGAGTCAATCATTTCACCGTACCAGGTAAGACACAGAATAACAACGACATCGGGGTTTATCTTTTTAAAATAGTTCACAGCCTGAATTAATGCTTTTGCATAAGCCGTATCACTTGTCTCGTGATGCGGGCAGTTATCACCAAGCTGAAGACTCACAATATCGGGTATAAACTCAGAAAGCGTTCTGCCGAACAATTTATCAAACAATTCGGTATAGTCCTTGTTTTCATCCTTCTTTATGGATTGCTCAAACATCGCCGAGCCGTTTTCGCGCCAGTTAAATTCAATGTCAGGGTATTTACCCGCAAGTCTACGTTGTAAGGTATGAAAATAATCATTTTCACGACAGCTTGCAGCCATTCCCCAGTCGCCGTCCCAGAAAACATCTGCACACGGCGGATGATGCAGCAAAGAATTTCCGACACACAAAATGTTAAGTTTCATATTAAAATATTAAGTAGTTGCCGAGCCTCCACTAAAGCCGTGAAGGCTCGAGTTTGTTTATTATTCAGCCTTTTCTTCTGCTTCCTCGGGTTCAACAACACTGATTACAAAGTTATCCAACATATATACTATGTTCTTGAAGTTTGAGGAATCGCCCGGAGGGTTCGCAAAGATTGTAAATGTGTCACCTGTTCTGAGAACAGAATTTTCGGATACTGTGAATGTAACCGAAGCCTTTACCCATCCGTCTTTACTTGAAATACTGATAGACTGAGAATTTTCGGGGTGGTCTGCCCCTTCCTTAATTGCACCGTCAATCTTATCTGTATATCTGGGATTTACAACAACTTTTGTTTCAACAGGTTCACCGTTATGGTCGGAAATCAATCTTACCTCAAAATCGACCTTGTATGTAACACCAGCCTTGTACTTGGTGGGAACTACAAAGTAAGACCAGGTCTGCTTATCCTTGTTAGGAGTAAGAAGATATGCGTGGTTGCCCTTGCGAAGATCATCCTCAACGATAGAAAGCTTTGTTGTGCCGGCAAGCTGAGGAACATCCGCACTGATGTCTTCGGCATCTGCATTTTCCAAATAGAACGGACCGCCTTCATTTACCGCATTTATAAGAGCTTCCCTCTTTGCTTCTTCCTCCTGAAGCTTTTTAAGCTCTTCCATATACTTTTCATCAGCATAGAATCTGATGTAGTCTACTTCATAATAGCCGTTCATATTGGCAGGGTCAAAACGAACCGTATTAACAGTACCTGTCCAAAACTCGTTACCTGACATATCAAGGTTAATTACATAGAAGCCCTGAGCGTCCGTTTCAAGAGTCTTGGGATCAAAAGCTACAGATTTTGCTTCTGCAAGACCGGGATTTGTATCGGTTGCAAAGTATACCTTCGAGAAGTCAACCACTTCGCCGTCGTTGGCAAGTGTAGCTCTGAAACGGATTTCAATATTTTTATAGTACTTTGTGTCAACTCTGGCACCGTCAAGCTGAATCTGCGGGTCAAAGCCTGTATTGGTAGATGTTACAGGAGTTGAAGTAAAGCCGAATACGCCGTTAGCAACGTTACCGACACTGCATTTTGCTACCCAATTTTCGGTATCACCTGCTACATTGAATTCGTATTCATTGAGAACTCTCTGTGTAGCAGCGTTTACAACCTCCTCGGGTCTTACGGAAACTGTGAAGTTACCGCTCTTGTCAACGCTGTACTTGTATCCTGCCATATCGTAGAGTTCCCTGATAGGAACAAATACAAGACCGTCATAAATATCAATCTTTGCACTGAGCTTCTTTTCCTTGCCGTCAATTACAGCAACATCAGAGCCTACAACAAGATTCATCTTCTTGCCGTTATCAGCCTTAACCATAAGAGTACCGTTTACTCTGTTGTATTCATAGTAAAGGTTATGGATAGAATAGAAGCCGTCAGAGGGATTACCTGCAACATAAACATCGTTACCAACATTCATAACCTGCTTTGATGAAAGAACGTGAGCAGTTTTATCTACTGTAATGATAAGCGAACCTTCACTCATATCCGAAAGGAATGCAATTCTCTTGATAACGTATTCCTCGGGTTCACCGTTGGGGTCAAATCTGAGTCCCTGAATTTCATCCTTCCACTGAACATTGGAGGAAAGGTCGATGATAATATTTTGGAAGCCTTCAACAGCAGCCGAACTGAAGTTGAAGCCCTTAGTGCCACTCCAACTATCACTCGCATTATGCTTGAAGAACATATTGCCCGAAACAGCCTTACCGTTTGTGTCGAGAGTAATAAGGAGATACTTTGCAGAGTCTGCATTGAAGAAGTTTTCTTCTGTATCAAGTGTCTTGATAGCACCGTCGTTTGTGGTTGTTGTACCGACAAGAGCTTTTCTTTCGGCATCGTACTTAGGTGCGGTTGTATTCATCATAATGCCCCAGAACAAGCAGGTGTCTTCGTCTTCAAAGTTCCAGTCAATTATCGCCTTATTATTTGCAATATCGCTTGCAGTATCATCAAGGCTGAGCTTTCTCATAGGAACAGTTGTCGCAGGATAGAGATAACCGAGTCTTGCCTTCTGATTGATTGTGGGTTCCACATCAAAGTGAGCATTATCAGCAGCACCTGCAACCGACGAGAATGTAGCGCGTGCTGCATCGAGGTATCCGAAGCCGCATACGTTTGTAGGAAGTATGTAATGACCTTCACCGAATTCATTCCAAGTGGTTGCAAATACAAACTTGCTCATCCAATCTTCGGCAGGATACTTGGAACCAATCTTGGGAAGATATGAATCCTTAGCCCACTGATATACTTCTTTATGTGCTTCGGGAGTTGCAAGAGGACTTCTAACTTCAGTCCAGCCGAGGTCATTGAAGCCTACACCTACAGAAGGAAGCAGAGGAAGTGAGCCTGCCTTAAGAGCAGATTCCATCGAATCCTTCTGAAATTGTGCATCGTATGCTGCTTCACCAAAGGAGTATGATACCATAGCATCTGCACCAACATCGACAAACTTCTTGTTCTGAGCAGCATCCTTGCCCTGGTCACACATAAGTATAATCATACCGTCATAGCCGAGCTTCTTGATATCTTCCTTCATAAAGCTTATCGCCTTCTTGGCAGCTGCTTCATCACCAAAGCACTCAACCAGCTTCTGATATTTGTATATGGTAAGAACCGGCTTATTGTTAATTGTAAAATATCTTGAATCAGAGAAGTACCAGTCGCACCAGTAATTCCAGATATTCATAAACTTATTAAAGTCCTTACAGTCTGCATTTGCGTTGTTTTCCCACATCAGCATAAAGTCCATCATATCGGAATACTTTGCGTTAAAATAACCATCGTGGAGTGCGGCATCTGCGAGTCTCGGTTCCTTCATTATAGTCGAACCCGTATTACCGAGATACCAGCAGAAGTGCTGGAAGTCAAAGCCGTGCTCGGCGAGCATCTTGATTTCCCAGTCGGCAACCTCGGGAAGACCTTCATCGTAGTAACCGAGAACAGGTGTTATTTCATCGTAAGGAGATACACAGTCCCAACCGTAGTGAGAGCCCTCTCTCCAAAGCGAACATACACTCATACCAACATAATAGTCATCATCATTAACAGGAACGGGTGTAGGTACATAGTCTGCGTAATCATATACATTGTAAAGCTCAACATCGTCGAACCAGAAGTCACCGCTTGAAGCAGAAGTTACTTCAATCCCGTCAACTGAGTCTGCTGTAAAAGGAACAGTTACCGTCTTCTTACCGTTAATCTTGATAAGAGCAGTATCCTTTTCCGTGTCTGCTTCAACTCTGACAAGCTGCCATACGTTGTAATTATATGTTCTGAGCACCTTACCGTCGTTTGTAAGCTTACCATCAGCCATATCAACTTTTAGCACAACATCGGAGCCGTTCTTGAGAGAAACAGATCCGGACTGACCCTCAGGAGCAAACACAAATGTTTCAAATACGAATTTATCGGATATAGCATCAACAGTCTTTGAAGCAGAGCCGGCGCCTGTAATAGTTACGCTGTTGCCGTCCTTATCAGCGTTCATATACGATATTTTTGTGTTACCAGTAACTGTCCAGCCGTAGGGTTTTGAATCAACCGCATCAGTACGGAAAGTATCATATACATTGTAGTTAACATACATATGAACTTCTTTAACTGTTAAGAGAGACTTATGTTCCTTTGAAGTCGAGAAGGTTACTCTTGACAAATCCTTAGCGGAAGCGGAAATATCAAAGAAACCGAGTTCAGCACCGTTGAATACAACAAGAGCCTTCTTTGCATCAAGGTCAAGCTCAATGTAAAGAGAGTTAGAATCCAACACGTCAGCACCTGTATCCTTACTGCCTGCAAAGAGCTTCTTATTCTTCTGCACAAGCTCAAAGAGAACATTTTCTTCGCTGTCAGAAAAGTATATCTTAGAGCCGTTGTCGCCGGATACTGTGAAGTTTGTATCAAAGAAAACAACACCGTCTGTCTGCGTAAGAACATTTCTATGCATTGCAACGAGACTTGTATCGCTGTCGTCTGCAAGACCGTTAGAGGAAGTGTCAGTTGTGTCAATGTTGAAATTACCTGTGTTTTCAAATGTCCAGGCAGAGTTAAGCTTCACCACCTTGTTGACAGTTCTTGTCATCTCATAATCGTCAATAAGGAAGACAGCTTGTTCCCTGTCGCCGTACTCTTCAAGAGTTTTGGAAAGCCTGTTTTCGGGAAGAGCAACACGGTTAATGATTGCTGCGGTTTCGCTTCTCTTAATGGAGTTTGTTGCAAGAAAATCACCGTATTCGGTAGAGCCCATTACAACGCCCGCATTGTAGAGCATAAGGAGCTTGTCGTGGTATTCTTCATTTTTATTTACGTCAGGTATAGCTTTAACATTATTCTTTGCCGCAAAATAGCTTTCGGGCATAGAATCGGCGAACATTACAGCCATTTCGTAGCGCATAATGTTTCTGTCAAAGTTTTCATATTGACCTTCGACAATAATTCCGTTGTTAAGAGCATACTGAACGTACATATCGTACCATTTGCCCGCAGTCTTTGCAATTTCTTTGCCGTTGTAGATAGAATGAACGCGGCTTGCCATTGTAATGGCTTCGGCAACGGTAACATTTCCGTCAGGTACAAACTGACCTTCTGCCTTTCCGTTCATAAATCCGAGCTCATATGCAGAGGCTACTTCTTTTGCATACCAGGATGATGATTTTACATCCTTGAAGGTGCCTTCGGCATAGAAATTGGTTTTTGTAAAGCCTGCCGCCGATGCCAAGGTTGCTACAGTCATAGCAACAACAAGCACGCACAAAAGCTTTACAAGTGTGAATCTCTTCATAGCTTTTTCTCCCTTTTGCTTTTGAGCAAATATGCCCGTACTCAAACAAATACTATTATAACACACTCCCCCATTCATTTCAACAAAATTTGTTGCTTTTTGACGTACAAAAAAACTGCCGATTATTTATCACTTTTGCACAAAAAAATCGAAACGCCGCAGCGTTCCGATTCAATATTTATCCGACAACTTCAATTTTGATATTGTCAATCATATATCCGATATTTCTGTAACTGCCGTTCTGCAGTTCAATAGGATTTGCAAATAACGCAAAATAATCATTGTCTCTGATTTCGCTTGCTAAGCTTACAGTGTGTGTAAACGAAACGTGCTGCCAGCCGTCGTCAGTGCCAAAGCTTCCGAGACTTGAATGGTGGTCAGCCATAGATTTATACGAGCCGTCAACAACATCGGTATACCTGAGATTCCAAGAAAGAAATGCTTTTTCTACAGGTGAACCGGTATGATCTTTTGTAACTCTGATGTCAAGCTCAACCTTATAAGTAACCCCGGGTTTAAATCTCGTCGGAATCATTGTATACGCCCAATGCTTTTTATCGCCTGAAGGCACATATTCGAAAACGTGGTTGTTTTCGTTATCCGGATCAACAACAATTCTGAGTGCTGTGTATCCGAGATGTGACAAAGGCTTAACAAGATGATTTTCAGCATCGGGATTTTCGATATAAAATGGCTTACCGACATCTGCCGTACGAAGTTTTATCTCACGTTCCTGCTGCGACTTCTGCTTTTCCTGCAGTTCCTTCTCGGCCTCGGGATCCTTTACCATACGTATATAGTCAATTTCGTAGGTCCCGAGACTGTTTGTAGGGTCAAATCTGATGATAGTAACTGTACCTTTCCAATCTTCGTGCTGTGAAAGGTCGAAATTCAAAATATAATATCCATCCTTATCGGGAGTCAAATCCTTAAGATATATTTTACCAGTTTTACTCTCACTGAGGTTTGGTGCACCGCTTGTGGCAAAATACAAGGTAAAGGGCGTATTAACTGTGCTTATATCTTCAAAATGGCATTTAACTCTGACTTCGGCACCCTTATAGAGAGCAGTATTGATGCTAACATTTGACTTCTGCATTTTAGGGTCAGGCGAACCCTGTGAAACAGGAGAAGCATTCATATTAAAGCAGCCGTTGGCAACCATTCCCGTTGCGGCACTGACAATCCAGCCCTCCAAGTCGCTCGCTATATTGAATTCATATTCATATTCAACTCTTTTTTCAAGCTCACCGGATATATCTTCTCCTCGGATTGATGTCCTGAAGCCGTCTCCTGTTGTTTCATAGTCAATATCCGCATTATTGTAAACAAATGTCATAGGAATATAAGGAAGCCCGTCCAAAACAGTAAACACCGATGCAATCTTCTTCTGCTTACCGTCTACAAGTGCAATATCGCTTCCAACAGTAAAGTTGAATATATGTCCTGTGCCGGTCTTCAACATAAGTGTTCCGTTGTATCTGTTCCATTCAGTATAGAAATTGTGAAGTGAATAGAAGCCGTCTGTAGGATTTCCCGCAACAAATATTTCGCCGTTTTCTTCTTTAACAAAATTTATATCTGTTTTTATACTCTTGCCGTCAATGCTTATAATAAATTTATCGGCGGCTTTACTGTTTCCGAGAAATTCTATAGACTTTATAAGATACGTACCCTCTGTTGCCATAGGATCAAATCTTATATCGGTAATTGTATCCTTCCAGTACTTGTTGTCGGTCAGCTTGAAATAATAATCGGCGTATTCACTGCCGTTAACAGTCTTGGAAACACCGCGGATCTGCGCGTACTCTGTGTCATACTCGGTTTTAAAATAGAGAGTTGAGCTTGAAACAATGTCGGAATCATACTTGATTCTTACCTTTAAGTACTGCACGTTTTCGGCGTCCATATAGTGCTTTTCGGCTTTCAGCAAGGATATAATCGGATCATTTGTCAAAGAGCGTCCTACAAGTGCCCTTTCTTTTTCCGAATATGTCGGCGATGTTGTACCGCCAAGCGCCGACCAATCATAGCAGTCTTCTTTATTTTCAAAATTCCATCCGAGAATAACGTCAAGACCTGAGTAGTCTGTGACAGACTGTTCTGTCCAGTAGGTTCTTCTGATAAGCTGTGTTCTGTTGGGATATAAATAGCAAAGTCTAGCTCTTTGATTAATTGTGGGTTCAACATCAAAATGAGCCTTATCATCGGTGCCCGCAGCAGATGAGAACACACTTCTCACTGCATCCATATATCCGAATTTATTGAGATTTGTCGGCATCATATAATGACCTTCGCCGTACTCATTCCAGGTATTGCTGAGAACAAATCTGCTCTTCCAGTCCTCGTCTTCCCTTTCATCAATTCTCGGCATATAGTCGTCCCTTGCCCATTCAAGAGCCTCACGGTAGGCTTCGGGAGTGGCGTTTGGTGTTCTTGTCTCTGTCCAGCCAATATCATTAAAGCCAACGCTGATTGAAGGCATAAGGGAAATATGTCCGCTATTGTAGGCTGAGTTCATCATTGTTTTCTGATATTCGGCAATATATGCTTCTTCACCGAAATTGTAACAAACAACAGCATCGCCGCCAAGTCTCTTTAAAAGCTCGTTGGTACTCTTACTGTTTCCGTTATTGCAGAAGAGAATTATCATATTATCATAGCCGAGTCTCTTTATATCCCGACGCATAAACTCAATTGCTTCTTTTGCCTGCTCTTCGCCGCCAAGATGCTCAATGAACCTACCGTACTGATATATAGTCAGAACAGGTTTATTATCAATTGTAAAGTATCTCGGGTCAGAAAAATACCAGTCACACCAATAATTCCAGACATACGACTTAAAGGAAGCAAAATCCTTTATGCTTCCGCCGTTTGCATTCTCCCACATTATCATAAAGTCCTGCATATCAGAGTATCTTGCATTCATATATCCGTTATGCAAAGCATCCGAAAGACGGGGCTCTTTAATTCCTTCGTCAGAATTTCCGATATACCAGCAAAAATGCTGAAAATCATACCCGTGTTCAACCAGCATTTTGATTTCCCAGTCGGCAACCTCAGGAAGACCTTCATCATAGTAGCCGATAACAGGGGTTGCTTCGTCATACGGTGTTATGCAGTCCCAGCCGTAGTGGGTGCCTTCTCGCCAAAGTGAGCATACACTCATACCGACATACCATTCGTCATTAGTTGCAGGAACGGGTTTTGGACAGTAATCGGCATAGTCATATACATTATAGAGCTCCACATCATCAAAATAAGCCGCGGATACGCCATCGGTAGCTATTTCTATATTGTCAATACAATCCGTTGCAAGCGGAGCTGTAATACATTCCTTGTTGTTAATTTTAATAAGCGCAGTTTTCTTGCTAAAATCTCCTTCAATTCGCACAAGTTGCCAAATAGTGTCTGTATAATTGCGCACAAGCTGATTATTACAAGTAAACCTTCCGTCTTTACCGTTAACGTACACGGCAGTTTCGCTGCCGTTTTTGAGAGAAAGCGTTACGCTTTGTGATTCAGGAATTCTGACAAATGTCTCATAAACAAATTTTCCCGAAACGGCATCAAACTTCTTTACAGACTTTGTACTTTTATTCGCCTTGACACTATGAGTATCAAGGTCGCTTCTGAGTGAAACAACAGTAACATCCCCTGTTGTCTCCCAGCCGTACGGCTTTTCTGAAACGGGAGTTTTGCTGAACGTATCATTAACCGTATAGTTAACATACATATAAATTTCGTTAAGACTAAACGTCAGCAGCTCCTTTTCACCCGTTAAGAATGACACACGTGAAATGTCCGTAGCAGATGTTGACATATTGTAAGTGCCGGCATCAACACCGTTATTCACAAATTTTGCCTTTCTGTTATCTAGGTCAAATTCAAAGTACACATTTCTCACAGCGCGTTCATAGGTGTAATCTACCGTCTGCACACTGTCGCCTATTGCAGAATATGTCTTGTCAGCGTTGCTTTTAAGAGTAAACATACTGTTGCCGTTAATATCGGACAATACCATACTGTAGCCGGGATTATCAGACATATACTTAAATTCAAGGCAAACAACACCGTCATCTTGTGTAGCAATATCTCTGTGCATTGCTGCGTAGCCTGTGTCGGTTGTGTCAACGAGTGTGTTTGATGATCTGTCTGCATCGTCGCGAGAGGGATCGATTGTGTTTTCATATCTCCAGCCCGAAGCAATCATTGTTCTGTCACGGACACTGCGGGTCATAGTGTGATAATCCATAAGATAAGCCGCCTGTTCCCTGTCGCCGTACTCTTCAAGAGTTTTGGAAAGCCTGTTTTCGGGAAGAGCAACACGGTTAATGATTGCTGCGGTTTCGCTTCTCTTAATGGAGTTTGTTGCAAGAAAATCACCGTATTCGGTAGAGCCCATTACAACGCCCGCATTGTAGAGCATAAGGAGCTTGTCGTGGTATTCTTCATTTTTATTTACGTCAGGTATAGCTTTAACATTATTCTTTGCCGCAAAATAGCTTTCGGGCATAGAATCGGCGAACATTACAGCCATTTCGTAGCGCATAATGTTTCTGTCAAAGTTTTCATATTGACCTTCGACAATAATTCCGTTGTTAAGAGCATACTGAACGTACATATCGTACCATTTGCCCGCAGTCTTTGCAATTTCTTTGCCGTTGTAGATAGAATGAACGCGGCTTGCCATTGTAATGGCTTCGGCAACGGTAACATTTCCGTCAGGTACAAACTGACCTTCTGCCTTTCCGTTCATAAATCCGAGCTCATATGCAGAGGCTACTTCTTTTGCATACCAGGATGATGATTTTACATCCTTGAAGGTGCCTTCGGCATAGAAATTGGTTTTTGTAAAGCCTGCCGCCGAAACAGCAACGGTTAATGCTATAACAACTGAGAATATACATAATAATTCTATGAATAATTTTCTTTTCATATCAAAATCTCCTTTTTGAAAGTTATTTGATATTATGACTCTGCTAATATATTATCATTTACCGTAATTAATTTCAAGTCAAATGTTCTATAATTTTCTTTTCAGTTGTTTATATATCGGGATTTGATTAGAATACGGCTGTTCAGATCTACGATAAAATTACAGACAATTCATCTATCACAGCTGTATATTAATTCGATAGAATGACAAAATAGAATACGAGATTATTTCTCAAAAAACTTACTGAAAGGACGAGTAATATGACACGTATATCCTGCGAAGTAACAAAGTGTATGTACAACACGGACGGCGGATGCAAACTTCACAAAATTGAAGTAGGCTCTGAAAATGCAAAAATGTCCGACGAAACAATGTGCGAAAGCTATGTTCCCGAAAACAGCGGTGCAACCAACTCCTGCTCCTGCAGAAGCGGTGCCTGCGATATTGCCAACATCAGATGCAGTGCTGAAAACTGCAAATATAACGATGACGGCGAATGCGAAGCAAAGGCGATAGAAATTGCGCCCTGTTCCACAGGCAATTGCGGCGAAACCGAGTGTAATACCTTTAAATTAGACTAAACAAGGAGTGCTTCGGCACTCCCATTTTTAATTTGTTCTTGCAAAAAGTATAAAAGTATGATAATATACTCTAAAGGTGATAAATATGTTAAACAGACCCGAAGAAATAAGAGCAATTACTATGCTCATAATTGAAAACTTGGGAAACGAGCTTGACTGCTCCATACTTCAGCCTGCGGTTATAGCCACAGGTCTTGTTGAGATGCCCGATTATTTTGAATGCATCGAGAGTCTTAACAGAGATAATCTTATATACATACTTAAAGTCGGCGGCAAGGAAAGATGCGGCATTACAAACAAGGGCCGTTCAATTCTCAGCGAGCTCCCCTCTCTCATTCCGGATGGCATAAGAGAAGAGGCTCTCAGATGCGCCTGGAGATATTACGATACGCTGGTAAACGGCATTGAATACTATGCGGATATTGAAAAGGCGGACATCGGAGCTTATCTTATAACGGGTGTAATTGTAAACAAAAGAAAAACATGCGAAGTCAGGACATATTTCCCTACAGAGCGCGAAGCATATGAAGCCAAAAACAACTGCGACAAGCGTCCTCAGACTGTTATAAACACGGTGCTTGCGGCAGTTACGGGCGACGTCAACTTTATAATGTAATATGGAAAAGATAAAAACCGACAAGGTTATAATTGTCGAAGGAAAATACGATAAAATCAAGCTGTCTTCAATTGTTGATGCGCATATTATAACTACAGACGGCTTTGCACTTTTTAACAACGAAGAAAAAAGAACCCTTATCAGACGGCTTGCAGAAAGGAAAGGACTTGTTATTCTCACCGACAGCGACGGAGCCGGCTTTTTGATACGCAACAAGCTGAAGGGCTATATTGGAAAAGAGTGTGAAATTATCAATCTTTATGCTCCGCAGATTGTGGGTAAGGAAGCGAGAAAAAACAAAGAGTCAAAGCAAGGGCTTTTAGGCGTTGAGGGAATTGAAGCAGACACAATCAGAAGCCTTTTTGAAAAAGCAGGAATTACATCCGACGGCAAAAAAAGCGCCGTCAGCTACGCCAAAACAGACCTATACAATCTCGGTCTATCCGGCGGCAGCGACAGCAGCGCAAAGCGTGATGAAATATGCGAAAGAAATGATTTGCCTAAAGGTATGAGTGCCAACGCTTTTTTGGCGGCGGTGAATTTGTTGGGGATAGATTTGAAAATTGAATAGAGCAAAATAAGCCTGAGACAGTTATGTCTCAGGCTTGTTATACTTAATGTTGAGTAATCAGTTAAAATTTTACGCTTCGGGGTTATAGTATCTTGCGTTGAGGTCATAAATGCCAATTTCTTCTATGTACTCATAGCCTGCATAACTCTTGCTGTTTCATCATTTTCGGAATTCTATCTATGGATATTTTACAACATAGATCAGCTAAAGTCAATAGCTACTCAAAAAAGTCAACTATCTCTCAAGATGCTTGTCATAATAAAGCATAAACGTCTTTTCATAATCATCATTAAGGTCATAGCCCGTAACAGTTGCACCGTCAAGGCTCATAAATTCCCAGATTTGCATTTCATCAATCTTGAATTTAAATGCACTTTCAACACCGAAAACAAGCTCAAAGCAGTCGCCGTCAACTATATTTACGTGACCGTCTCTGCCGATAATCAAATCATCGGTATCTGTTTTGATTACAGCATATTTAATGTGATAGTCGTTAAGCTTTTCAGCAATGGCTCTCGATTGTTTAACATCCGATGAAACTTTGGAAAACCTACCGAGCAGCTTTTTCAAATATCCCATAACCATTCTCCTTTACTGTAATTCCTTTGCCACTTTCTTAATAAGCTCTGCAACCTGCTTTGCACAGATTTCGTTTCCTTCTTCTGTCAAATGAATGTGGTCGTCTGCTCTCACGTATTTTTCGATATCCTTTGACATCGGTGTATACAAGTCATTGATAATAATTCCTTTTGCTTCAAGAATCGGAACAATAACAGAATTGTATCTTTCAACATCAACGCTGCCGTTAAATTCCGGGTGTTTGTTAAGGGGAGTTGTTGTGGCAAAGATAACCTTATCATAACGTCTTAACAACTCATCTGCAATTCTTGTCATATTTGCAACATATTCGTCGATAGGTGTGAAGAAATCGTCTCCAAGGCAGTTACAGATATCCCAAAGACCGTTGTTCCAGTGGACAATACGTGTTCCCTCCATAAAAGGCTTATGGTCGGCAATCATTCTTATTGTGTACTTTGAAAATCTGCCGTTATCATTGGGGCTGTATACTTCAAAGCCGTCGCCGAGAAGCTCGGTTACTCTCCCTGTATAATTCATTCTTATAGAGTCGCCGAGTAAAGTAACTTTCATTTTAAAAATCCCCTTTATTTCATCATTTCTTCAACAAGCGAATATGCAAACAGCCAATTCATTTCGTGAATCGGGTGATTGATTTTGTTGGCAAGAAGCTCGGTTGTGTCAACGCCGTTTTCATTCATAAGCTTCCATTTTGCATAAACGTCACAGACTCTTACATCGCAATCCTTTGCCGCACGCTTTCCTGTTTCAACGTGCCTGTCAAGCCAGCCGTCCTTCTGCCACTTCATAGCCATTTCAGCGGAAGCGACAAATTCGGGTTTTGTATGACAGCTCACCTTGGTATTCATCGTGTTTGGAGTCATAAATATAACTTCACTGCCGTTTTTCTTAAGCTTTGTGAATATCTCAACAAGAGAGTTATAAAACAAATCAAGTCCGTCATCCCCTCTTGCACAGTCGTTAAGACC
Source organism: uncultured Oscillospiraceae bacterium (assembly GCA_964614955.1). GTDB lineage: Bacteria > Bacillota > Clostridia > Oscillospirales > CAG-382 > UMGS1387. The sequence goes on from CAZTNR010000004.1 coordinate 49,104, forward strand.
GAAGCATACAACCGTAAGGTCGGGCTTGTGGCTGAGTACATCCCTCTCAAGTCTTTCGAGTCCGTGAAGTACATTATCGCCGGACAAACCCGCGTTTATAATATTTACGGGAACTTTCGGATAAAGCATTCCTAAAATCTTCGCAATATATCTGTGATATGCATACTCGGGTTCAAAGAAGGTTTCGCATTTACCTTCGCTGTCGTTGAAAATATCAAAGCAACCCTGTGTAACGCTGTCACCGAAAAACGCAATTGTAGGTTTCTTCACATTCCAGAAATCATCAAGATTTGCTTTAAAAAGCTTTACAATATTCATAAACAACCTTGCTCCTCTGAATAACAAAATATCGATTAAAGTTAAACTCTCACTGTCATTATACTGCAAAAGAATTCGGATTTCAATATGAAAATTCCCTTTTTTAGCAAAATTTAATAAAAATAACGCCATAAACAGGCTCATAATTTTACAAAAAATAATTGCAACCGTATTGACAAATTTTTTGTTTTATTATATAATTAACATTCAGAAAGTAGAACTTTTTGAGCGTTCTCTTTTCGAGTAATTGGATAGGTGATTTGAAAATGATGAATATGTCTTTAGCGTACAATTTCATAAATGAAAACCACAGCGCTATGACTGTTTCTGTTTCCATTTCCCCTTTTGCTTCTCTCGGTATTGAGAATACACAGAATATCTATTGTCATTTTTAAGGTGTTGGTGTTGCCGACACCTGTTTTTTTACCCGTTTTTAAATATAGTTAACATAAATTGGAGGTAGATTTTGTGTCAAAGGCATATTTGATTTTGGAGAACGGTAAGGTTTTTGAAGGCACATCCTTCGGCAAAGTCGGAAAGACAGTCGGCGAAGTCGTTTTCAATACCGGTATGGTTGGATATCTTGAAGCTATTACCGACAAGAATAACTGCGGACAAATTGTTGTACAGACATTCCCAATGATTGGCAACTACGGTGTAATTTCCGAGGACTTTCAGAGTGAAGGTGCCAAGGTTTCGGGTTATGTTGTCAGAGAAATGTGCGACAAGCCCTCAAACTTCAGATGCGAAGGCGGTCTTGAGGAATACCTCTCTAAGGAAGGCGTTGTCGGCATATGCGGTCTTGACACAAGAGCCCTTACAAGAGTTTTACGTGAAGAAGGTACAATGAACGGTATGATTTCCGACAGTCCTGAGGTTACTGAGGCTGTTCTTAATGAAATCAAGTCGTTTAAGATTGAAAATCCCGTAAAGAATGTGACAAGAAACAATGAAGAGCATACATCTCCCTTGGCAAAGACATCGGTTGCTCTTTTTGACATCGGCACAGGCAAAGGTGTTATTGACACGTTGCTTCACCTTGATTGCAATGTGAAGGTGTTCTCTGCCACAGCAACCGCAGAAGAAATCCTTGCAACAAAGCCTGACGGAGTTCTTGTTTCCGACGGTCCCGGCAATCCAAAGGACAATATCGAAGCAATTGCTGAAATCAAAAAGCTTATGGATATGAAGATTCCCGTGTTCGGTATCGGTCTCGGTCATCAGCTTATGGCACTTGCACAGGGTGCAGATACCTTCAAGCTACCCTACGGACACAGAGGCGCAAGCGGGCCCTGCAAGAACCTTGAAACAGGAGTTCTTTCCATCATCACTCAGAACCACGGTTACTGCGTTGTAAGAGAGGCTCTTCCCGACTGTCTTGAGGTTTCCTTTGAAAACGCAAACGACAAGACTATAGAAGGACTAAAATACACAAACACCCCTGCTTTTTCCGCTCAGTTCAGACCCGACGCAGGAACATCACCCACAGGCGAAAAATCACTTTACGTTAAATTCATAGAACTTTGCAAGGAGGTAAACTTCAATGCCGTTAAATAAAGAGTTGAAGAGAGTTATGGTTATCGGCTCAGGTCCTATTGTTATCGGACAGGCTGCCGAATTCGACTATGCGGGAACTCAGGCTTGCCGTGCTCTCAAGGAAGCAGGTCTCGAGGTTATCCTTGTAAACTCCAACCCTGCCACAATTATGACAGACAACATAATGGCAGACAAGATTTATATTGAACCTTTAAATCTTGAAACAGTTAAGAGAATTATTGAGAAAGAACGTCCCGACAGTCTTCTTTCATCCCTCGGCGGTCAGACAGGTCTTACCCTTTCAATGCAGCTTGCAAAGGAAGGCTTCCTTGACAAAATGGGCGTAAAGCTCCTTGGTGCAAAGCCTGAAACAATTGACAAAGCCGAAGACAGACAGATGTTCAAGGACACAATGGAGTCCATTGACCAGCCTATTATTCCATCAAAGGTTGTAACAGACCTTGAATCTGCACTCAGCTTTGCTGAAGAAATCGGCTATCCCGTAATAGTTCGTCCCGCGTTTACTCTCGGCGGTACAGGCGGCGGTATTGCGGAAAATGTTGAAGAGCTTACCGAAATCGGTACAAACGGACTCAGACTTTCCCCCATCACACAGATTCTCGTTGAAAAGTGTATTTCAGGCTGGAAGGAAATCGAATTCGAGGTTATCCGCGACAGCAAGGGCAATTCAATTACCGTTTGCTCAATGGAAAACTTCGACCCTGTAGGCGTTCATACGGGCGACTCAATTGTTGCGGCTCCTGCACTTACACTTTCCTCCAAGGAATACGGTATGCTCAGAGAAGCAGCTCTTAAGATAGTTAATGCTCTTGAAGTCGAAGGCGGCTGTAACTGTCAGTTTGCTCTTAAGCCCGACTCTTTTGAATATGCAGTAATCGAGGTCAACCCCAGAGTTTCCCGCTCTTCTGCTCTTGCATCAAAGGCTACAGGTTACCCCATCGCCAAGGTTGCAACAAAGATTGCTATCGGTTATACTCTTGATGAAATTCAGAATGCAGTTACCGGTAAGACGGTTGCCTGCTTCGAGCCCACAATCGACTACGTAGTTGTTAAGTTCCCCAAGTGGCCCTTTGACAAGTTTGTATATGCAAAGCGCAAGCTCGGCACACAGATGAAGGCAACAGGTGAGGTTATGTCCATCGGTCAGTGCTTTGAAGAAGCGCTTATGAAGGCTGTAAGAGGTGCCGAAATCAAGCATATGAGCCTCAACCAGGACAATCTTGCAGGGCTTTCCGACGATGAGCTTATGACAATTCTTAAGGATTGCACAGATGAACGTCTCTTTATCCTCTATGAGTTTTTAAAGAGAGGCAAGTCGCTCGAGGAGCTTCACGATATTACAAAGATTGACCTTTTCTTCCTCAACAAACTTCTTAACATTCTCAATATGGAAAGAACCCTTATGCAAGGCAAGCTTGACGATGAGCTTTATCTTGCCGCAAAGAAAATGGGCTTCCCCGACAAGCACATTGAAAACCTTTCGGGTTGCAAAATTGAAAACAAGAGATATGCATCCTTCAAGATGGTTGATACTTGCGCTGCCGAATACTCAGCAGAAACTCCGTATTTCTACTCCTCATTTGATGAAGAAAACGAAGCGGCAGAATTCCTTGCAAACAAAAAGGATAAGAAAAAGACAATTATCGTATTCGGCTCAGGTCCTATCAGAATCGGTCAGGGTATCGAATTCGACTATGCTTCTGTTCACTGCGTTCGTTCCCTCAAGAAGCTTGGATATGATGTAGTTATCGTAAACAATAACCCCGAAACTGTTTCTACAGACTTTGATACGGCTGACAGGCTCTACTTTGAGCCGCTTACGGATGAGGACGTAATGAGCATTCTCAAGACCGAAAAGCCTTACGGCGCAGTTGTTGCCTTTGGCGGTCAGACGGCTATCAAGCTTACAAGCTTCCTCGACAAAAACGGTGTCAGAATACTCGGTACGGGTGCTGAAAGCATTGATGCCGCTGAAGACAGAAAGATATTCGATGCCCTTCTCGAAAGCCTCAATATAAAGCGCCCCGTCGGTGCTACCGTATTTACCGAAGAAGAAGCACTTGCGGTTGCAGGTAAAATCGGCTATCCCGTTCTTATGCGTCCTTCGTATGTTCTCGGCGGTCAGAATATGATTATTGCCCAGAACCCCGATGACATCAAGGAATATATGAAGATTATCATCACCCATACCGACAGAAACCCCATTCTTATCGACAAGTATCTTATGGGTCTTGAAATTGAGGTTGATGCCATCTGCGACGGTGAAGATATTCTTATTCCCGGTATTATGGAGCACATTGAACGTACTGGTGTGCATTCAGGTGACTCGATTGCTATCTACCCCGCAAAGAGAATCAGCGACAAAATGAGAGCTGAGGTTCTTGACTGCACAAAGAAGCTTGCTGTTGCTCTTAAAACTCGCGGTCTTGTCAACATTCAGTATCTTATCAACGACGAACAGCTCTATGTTATCGAGGTTAATCCCCGTTCTTCAAGAACAATTCCTTATATCAGTAAGGTCACGGGTATTCCTATGGTTGACCTTGCAACAAGAACAATGATAGGCAAGGAATCCGAACCCGAAAAGACAGAAAGACTCTCTGATATGGGCTTCGGCACAGGTATATATCCCGACTCTCCTTACGTTGCCGTAAAGGTTCCTGTATTCTCCTTTGAAAAGCTCCACGGCGTTGACAGTATGCTCGGTCCCGAAATGAAGTCAACAGGTGAAGTTCTCGGTATTGCAAGCACTATTAAGGAAGCTATCTGTAAGGGTCTTATTGCCGCAGGCTACAAGATGAATCACAAGAAGGGCGGCGTTCTTATAACCGTCAGAAACAGCGACAAGCTTGAAATCGTTGACGTTGCTGAAAAGTTCCACGAGCTCGGATTTACTATCTATTCCTCCGACGGAACAGGCAAGGTTATTCAGAACGCCGATGTTCCGGTTGAAATAGTAGAAACAGCCGAGGAAAGACTCGCACTTATGGACAAGGGCGAAGTTGACTATGTAATTTCCACATCCGACCACGGCAGAATTCCTACAAGAAACAGCGTTATTCTCAGACGTAAAGCAATTGAAAGAAGCATCCCCTGCCTCACTGCAATCGATACGGCACACGCAGTTGCAGACAGCTTGATTTCGAGATACACTTCCGTTTCCACAGAGCTTGTTAATATCAATGATATGAGAAGCGAAAAAGAAAAGCTCTACTTTACAAAAATGCAGGGCACAGGAAACGACTACATCTACTTCAATTGCTTTGACCAGAAGATCAACAACCCCGAAGGTCTTGCCGTTATGCTCTCCAACCGCCACTTCGGTATCGGCGGTGACGGCGTTGTTCTTATCGGTCGCTCTGATGTTGCCGATGCGAAGATGAAGATATACAACAAGGACGGCACCCGTGGTATGACCAGCGGCAACGCCCTCAGATGTGTAGGCAAATATCTTTACGACAACAAGATGATTAATAAGACATCGATCACCATTGAAACAGGCGTTGGCGTAAAGAGCGTTGAGCTTGATGTAAAGCAGGGTGTTGTTCAGACAGCAACTGTCAATATGGGCAAGGCTAACCTTGATCCCAAGAGTCTGCCGGCACTTATCGACGGCGACAGAGTAATCGCTCATCCCATCCAGGTTGGCTATAAGCCTTACAGAATTACCTGTGTATCTATCGGTAACCCTCACTGCGTTGTTTTCTTCGGCGCAGATGAAAGCCTTGAAAATCTCGATGTTTCTACAATAGGCCCTATGTTCGAAACAAGCGAGCTCTTCCCTGAAAGAGTTAATACTGAGTTTGTAAAGGTTCTCAATGACCACACGCTTAAGATGAGAGTCTGGGAAAGAGGAAACGGCGAAACTATGGCTTGCGGTACAGGTGCTTGTGCTGCGGCCGTTGCAGCTTGTCTGTGCGGCTACTGTAAGAAGAATACAGATATTACCGTAAAGCTCAAGGGCGGCGACCTTATTATAAGATACACCGATGACGGCGTATTCCTTACAGGTAATGCGGACATCTCGTTTACCGGCGAAGTTGTCATCTAACTTTTCAAAAATAGTTAACATTTAAAAAATCAATCCGTGTACCCACGCCAAAGCTTTGTGCCACGGCGAACTTCGCAAGGGTACACGGATATTTTTATTCTTATATTTGTTCACACAAAGTTAATATGCAGTCAGTAGATTTTTGTCGATATTGTTTGTATTATAGTCATACATAATTGTAATGTGTAAATTTTTGCCTTAATCCTACAGTTGCAAAAGGCAATTCAGCATTACAATGCCGTAATCCTACGGCGGAAATGTGCCGAACAGCAACACGGCACGGAGGTGTGAGGATTGGAAAACAATGTTATCGTTAGACTTGAGAATTTAGTAGTAAACTATGATGACGAAAAAATTCTCAAAGGAATTAACCTTGACATCCACGACAAGGAATTTATCACTTTACTTGGTCCCTCGGGATGCGGTAAAACAACAACACTCAGAATTATCGGCGGTTTTATCGAGCCTACAGAGGGAAATATTTACTTTGACGGAAAACGAATTAACGGCGTTCCGCCATATAAACGACAGGTAAATACTGTTTTCCAGAAATATGCTCTTTTCCAGCACTTAAACGTATATGAGAATATAGCCTTCGGTCTCAGACTTAAGAAGACTCCTGAAAATGAAATACATAAAAGGGTTATGGAAATGCTTGAGCTTGTCAACCTTACAGGCTACGGTGCAAGACGAGTAGACTTTCTTTCGGGCGGTCAGCAGCAAAGAGTTGCTATTGCTCGTGCTCTTATTAATCATCCCAGAATGCTGCTTCTCGACGAGCCTCTCGGTGCACTTGACTTAAAGCTAAGAAAAGAAATGCAGATTGAACTTAAAAAGATTCAGCAGCAGCTTGGCATTACATTTATATATGTAACTCACGACCAGGAAGAAGCTCTTACAATGTCCGACAAAATTGTCGTAATGAACGGCGGCGTTATTGACCAGATAGGTAC
>CAZTNR010000005.1:0-53604 GCA_964614955.1 uncultured Oscillospiraceae bacterium
TCGTAAGTATATTCATTCGTACTTCCGTCAGGATTTATCACCTTTGTAAGTCTGCTTTGAATGTCATATTCATATGAGGTCGTGCCCTTGTTTTCTCCTGCCACAATCTCGGTCTTTGAAATCTGATTCTTGTGACCAATCGAATTGTCATCGTAACATCGTTTCTTTTATAAGATTCGATGATCGCAAGCGCAACGTAAAAAGCAAGATATTCGTTAGCCATTAAGAGTTTATTTGGTAAATTAATTCTAGTTTATTTACAGCTCTTAATATGGCGTAAATAAAAAATTAGGCACATATTTTCATTACGGTCTGCACTTAAAGTGGCAGGGCACTTCCGCTTATTTATGCTGCCTATTTGCGAACTTAGCAGCCTTGCCCCTTTTGGCGTCCTGGCAAGCGTATGACGCGACATAAACTTAATAGCAGCCTTTCGGGCTCCAACTGCCCGACGACCACTATTAAAAGGCGCCGGATTAAATCTCGTTGACCTAATTGTCGAAAGAAATAACCGACTTTGCTAACGGACGACGTCTCCCCCGCAGCACGCTTATATTATATCAGAATTTTCTGAAAAGTCAAGCCTCCGGAACTGTTCGGAAATTCCGAATAGTTGCCTGAAGGCTTTTTGTTATGTGTGCGTATGTTCAGTCAAGCATTTCGTTCTTTGATGTCGTAATAGACCTGCAGGCAGTCTTCCGGCTCACCGTCATCGTCCCAGGCTTCCCATTTGTCGATGACCTGAAGGAACCAATCGGTTTCAGTGAGTCTCTGAGCTACGCCAAAGGCTGTATACGCGCTCTGAGAGTCATCGCCGGTATAAACACCCTCGGATGCCTTAAAATTGCCGTATCGGGAAAATAGACGGTCTACGGCTGCATAACAATCCTTTGCTGAATAACCCAGGGCGTGTGCTTTCTGCTCATTGAATACAAATCGCATCGATTCCATATTGTCACACCTCAACAGGCTCATAGCCCCCGATTTTGCACAGGTTCTCTACGTCTTCCCCGAATACGCGGTAATAGCGCGGATTCGGATCCAGGGAAAGATGACCGCAGGAGCAGGTCATCATTCCCCCACCATAGTCATTCGGGCTCTTATATTCACGCTTGAGCACGTCGCCGCAGTGCTTGCACTGAAACGCACACACGCTCATCCACGGCTCGAAACAATCGAGGATGTATTCGCACTCATCGCAGCAGCACTCAAATCCTTCATGTTTGCCGTTGCCTTGGCACGCTTCCGGATCTCCGGGCTTCAGCTCGGCACCGGTCCACTGATCAATTATCTTTTCCATGTCTTACTCCTCTTGAAAATAATTCTCTAACAGTTCAGCTGCGTTTTCACTGCTTTGCAGCACGCTCATCACGGCTTCGTGTTCAGCCTTCATCTGCTGCAACAGACTGTTCACAGCTTCGTCTTGATCGAAAATGGGCTTATATCGATGCTGCAGATCTTCCAGCCTGCGGATACACTCCTTCAGAGCTCCTGCCTTACGCAGCTGATTGTGCGGTAATTCGTGCAGTTCCATATCTTACTCCTCTCCTAAACACCGATCAAGGGTGTACTTGCTGCAAATAACATTCCATTGCTTTTGGGTAATCTGATTTTTGCTAAACGCGCTCTTGCAAGCAACATCCAAAAAATCAACGTAATTAAACCAACGGCCAAAATCTTTCTCAGCATCCGCCTTTTCCAGCTCATCCATTACTCGTTGAATGCCGGACGGAACAGGAAAATCAATCCGAATACCATCATTAGTCCATCGCTCCATCTCTTACTCCTTTAAGCATTTCGTGCTTCGTATTCATAGTAAAGCGCAAGACAATCTTCGAATTCGTCCGGGTGTTTTTCATCTTCATATGCGCGCCACGCATCAATCACCTGAAGGAACCACTCGGTATACGGCAGCTTGTACGCCACGCCAAAAGCAGTAAAGCTGTTTTGGCTGTCGGGAGCCCATATACGCCCCGGGAGGTCGGATAGATGCCATATCGAGCGAAAAGCTTGTCTACGGTCTCGTAACACGCCTCGGCCGTATATCCAAGCGCACGCACCTTATTCTCGTTAAAAACAAACTCCATCTTAAACATATCTTATAATGAAATTATTATATTTAATCCGTTTTAGAACTGTGCATTTTGTGATTTTATTTTTTTAAATAAAACAAAAAAGCGCACTTCACATACTTTCGTAAAAGAAAGTATGTGAAGCACGCATAGAAGCTATACTTCGTGCAAAGAGGGTAACTTAAACTCCTTGCTACTATACTTTGAACGTAATCGGTCTAACCCCTATAACTACCGCGGCCAGCAGTCAAAAGCCAAACCCCTCAATCCGCAACGTTCACTAACGGAAAAGTCCCTTATTTACCTCTCTGTATCCCATGCTGTCCGTCCTGTCCCGGCATCACAAAGGTAGGCATATGGCATTCTAAATGGTCTACTTGCACCAGATGTGCAGCGATTTAGCACAAGGACATTATACCATATGATACCATTTGTGTCAAGGCTTTATTTTAAAAACTGATATTCAAAGAGTGTTGGAACTATTTCATTATTATAATAGGATTTTATCAAAGGTTTTAAGTTTTGAAGAGCAGAATGCAGTTCGTTGTTATCCCAAATTGTATCTCCTGAATTTTCATCAACGTGAAAAGTATCAAGTTCGTCATAAATTTGATACACTCCATAGGTTAAATCGGGGTTATAATTCGCGGTTTGTTTGGCATAATAAAGAACAATGTTCCATTGCTTAAACAAATCTTTTTCGGTTTTATTCATTTGCAATTTTTTTAGATCACGTAAAGCAATCGTTTCGCCATTGGTGCCATCAAGGCACAGTTCGTTACGGTAAAAACGTCCATCGCTTCCAATAAGTGTACGCATATGATTATGCATTTCTAAACAAGTGAATAACAAACATTTTAGCAAGAATTGGTTTAATTTACCATTGGATACATCAGTAAAATATTGATTAGAACCATCTGCTGATTTCATGATTCTGGCGCGCTCGGTCCATTCGCGATTATATGTAATATAACGACTTGCTGCAAACATTGGTAGCTTTTCTAGATAATTGTCTTTACGAACATAAAACCCGTGAGCGTCGTATCTGCAAGCAACAAGCAATCCTGAATTTAAGTCGGGATTATCAAATCCGGATGTTTTTGCTATCATATAGCATAATATGTTTTCGTTAAACAAGGGCGTGGCTGTAACTTTATTATCGGTTCTCTCTATGCCATCTAATCCTACAACGATACCCGTTTTTTTGTCATTATCAAATTCTCGTTTGTCGTAGTAAGCTTGGTTGTAGATTTTATGCACTTTTTTTACGTGCAAATCACCACAACTTTCAAGCTTACAATCCTTTCCTATGTCAAACGCTTCTATTGTAAGGTTTTCATTATCAGCACTAATGTTGTGCCATAATGCACACATTATACACGCATCAATATTTGTGTGGAAGTGGCGTCTGTTAAACGCGTATCCTCCTCCAAATTCAAAATCAACCAAATGCTGGACTTTCCAATACTTAACCGGAGAATAAACAACATAACTATCTGTCGGTTGTCTTAGAAAATACTTAAAACCAGACCAAATAAAAGCGTTCCCCAAATCGTTTAACGCAAATCCTTTAATGCTTTTTCGCATTTCTGTCGAAACAAAGCTTTTTTTCCAAGCAGAGCTTTCTTTGCTTTTGCCCGTCTTTTGATGCTCTGCCGAGGTCGTCTCCGCATATGGCGGATTCTCAAATAAAATCACTGTGCATCTCGGATCATCTATATATCGCTTGATAATTGGATTTTCAATATATTCTTTTGATAAGGCATCGGCACCGGTAACAAACCCTGCATTGAAGGTGTCGACCGTTTCTATAGGAGGAATGACATGTCGAACCTTATCACCAATAAGTTCTTGTAAAACTTTGTATTCATAATACTCTATGGTAGAAACAATGCAATGAGACAGCTCTTCATCTGTAAGACCGGCCTCTAAGTTTCCCGTCCCGGCACATCGATCAAGAATGATATAATCATTTCCTTTGGGAACTCGTTTAATTGCTTTTCTAACTAATTCGAGTGATTTTTCAGCATATAGAGAATGAGTATAAAACGCACCCGTGTTTTTCTTCATTAAAGTGTCGTTTAACTTATCCATCAAGTATTTAAACTTTACGTTTGTTTCGCCCGTATAAGGAAAGATATAGTCTGCAAAGACTTTAGGTTTTCTTATCTCACCAATTGTTTTGTGTGCTCCTGTATCGTCACCTATAAAATCTTCTTTTCTGGCATTTGGAACTGCCTTATAATAAGACACTGCCCATCCAACAATGCAGTTTTCATCGATATGTATTTTTATAAAACTGTTCTCTTTAAGTACAGATATTAAAGTTTCGGCATCAAGATTGTTGTCACCATAATGAAGAGTTTTGTGAGGCAATTCACCAATAAAACCCAAATTGTTTTTTGAGGCACCACCCGTATATACTTTTTCAATTGCTTCAAGATATGGTTCCGATTTATAACACCATGCAATGTCACAGTTCAAATCAACAATCAAAATGTTTGCAGGAACCGGCTTGCCTTTTATTCTTCTTGCGGAAAGATATTTGATACATTGAAATAGGTGTTCGTTTAGATTTGTGGTTTTATTTTTAAATTCAATTAAATTACCGTTAAGAACACCATCGTTGTTGTCCGAAAGTATGTCTTCCAATGTTATTTCAGAATTTATTCTTGGCAAAAACCTCTCATAAAAACTAATTTGTCCTTCTCTTTCGGTGCTATAAGTCATCATGATGTACCTCTCTAAATCTTTATTGCTATGTTTCGCAAAAGTAAATAATCTATTTCGCTAAAAAATACATTATATAATGATTATACCGCATACAGTATAATCTTTTTCTTCAAAATTGTCAATATTTTCAAGATAAAACGCTGCAAAACTTATGAAAATAGGCACATTTAACAATTTAATCTTGTACTGTGTGTGGTAAAAAAGAAAGCGAGGTATCAATAATGCCAAAAAGAAGTACAAGAGTTTACTATCGTAAAGACGGTTTGTGGGAAGCTCGATATGTAAAAGAAATCGATGCTTCAGGTAAGAAAAAATACGGATCTGTATACGGAAAAACCTGCGCAGAAGCTAAAGAAAAGAGGCAAATCGCAGAGGACAATCTTTTGCTCTATCAAAGTCCGTCCGGACCACGTAACATTACTGTAAATAGACTTATAGAAGAATGGCTGTATATAAGCCGGCAACGTTTAAAAGCATCTACGATGCAACGCTATGAAAGTTTTTGGAACAAACACATCAAAAACGCTATTGGAACAAGACCGGCTTTGAGCTGCACAACGGTAGTAATTCATGAATTTGCTATGAAGTTGTTAGATGACGGTATCGCATCCGGTTCCGCAAATTCTGTATTAGTGTTTCTGCACTCATGCTTGAAATACGGGCACCGTGAATATCGTTTGCCAATGCCGGACATTGTTTACTTTCCAAAAGAAGAAAAAGAAATGCGCGTGCTGTCCCAAAAAGAACAACAGCGCCTGGAAGGTTATTTAATACGAGATATGGATATATATAAGCTTGGTGTTCTGCTTGCGCTGTATACCGGCCTTCGTATCGGCGAATTATGTGCTCTGACGTGGGACAATATTGACAAGGATAAAATAACAGTTAATAAAACCATACAGAGGCTGCACAAAACCAACGGGACTGGCAGCGAAGTGGTGATCGGTACCCCAAAAACCAAAACCTCAATAAGAGTTATTCCCCTTCCTCCCTTTTTGATCCCATATATAGAATTTTTCAAAAACGAAAGCATAGAGCAAGTATATTTTTTAGGTACCAAACGGCTGCCATTGGTAGAACCAAGAGTAATGCAACATAAGTTTAAGAAATATATGCAGGATCTGCAGATTGAAGGAGCAACCTTTCACACACTCCGGCATAGTTTCGCGACTCGATGCATAGACACTTATAACTTCGAAGCCAAAACGCTCTCAGAACTGCTCGGTCACAGTTCCGTAGTCATAACGCTGAAAAAATATGTTCATTCCTCTTTCCAATTCAAGCAGCAAAGTATGGAAAGACTTCGGTTATTGTCGTAAAAATCGTGCAATAAAAACAAAAAAAGCCCAACAATAGTGGGTTTTACGTGCTTAAAATGACTTCCTATTTACATCTGCGAATAAATGCGGCGTTATACCAAGACAAATACCGAGTGCACCGATTCCTTTCCTCGAACAGAGAGGAGGTTGTCGATTTAAGGTTATAGTGGTGCTGAATACGTTTTTATGCGTGCTCATTCTCAAAAAAAAATCGCGACTTGTAAACAAGTTGATATGTTTACAAGTAAACAAAGTGATTTTTTGAAAGAAGGGCACGCTTTTTGTTTTGCCCTCCTTAAACATTCTTATCAAATTCTATTGGAGGTTTTTATGAAAAACGAACTTATTGCCAGGGTATTATTAATGCCCGACGGCACCATCCACATCGCTTATATGAATAAGCAAACGTATTACTGCACAGCTGAGGCTCTGTTACTTTTGTTGACAGACCCCTCAAACTTCGTACTCAAAGGACATGGACGCCTTTCAACGTCAACACTTCTTGTTAACAAAAGACAAGAAAATGTTGAAGAGATCCGGGGGCTTACGCTGCTAACTGTAAATTCAAACGCACAAATTATTTGCGAATTTCAAGTGCTGTTTCAGATTTTTTTATCAGCACTTGCAGATCCATTAAAAGCAAAAATGTGTCTTCACATTAATAGCGATATGTTGCAAGGGTGGGAGGTCTATTATAACAATTCTGCTATTTTTTTGTATTTTGAGTATTGCCAAATGAACGGCAACCATAAATCAAATAACCGCAAGAATGATGCTTGTGGCAGCAGGCCAAGTGTCAAGATGCTTGAAGAACTGTTAAATCCTCCTGATTATAAAGCATCAACTTTGTGTGCGTATAAAAACAAAAATCAAAATGATTTGTCGGCATCAACCGAGCCGGACAGCTCCGATACACTCCAGGAACCCATAAAAACAACGTCTCAATATAAAAAAGGCACACCGCCCAAAAGGTTTGTCACTATTGCTGAATATGCAAAAATACATGGTTTTAATGAAAACACCGTTGGTACATGGGCGTGGAAAAGAAAACTTTCGTCAGCTTATAAAGACGATAAAAACAGGTGGTTAGTAGACATAAACGATAAAGTAACAGACGGGAGAGCCGGGCGTACGATTACACCTTTGCCTGATGGCAGAAAACGCATTTGCCTTAAGGGTGAAGACTATGAAAATGTGCAGAAATATATAAAAGAGCGAAACCTGGTAACTGATAATATTCGTTCATTTGTTCGCACAAAAGAAGAAATGAAATATTATGAATTGCACAGTTATCACGAGGTTGCATGGGAAACCGGAAATGCGATGATTATAGACATTAATCCTGATTATTTCAGCGAAAAGCACGGAAAAACAAATAGACAGCTTATTGCTGATAACAAATCCCCTGTTGTGCCCAAAAACGAAGATTATGAATACATTCTCCACCACATAGGACAAAACAAAGATTCACCTCTTGCAATAATTCCGGGAAACGATCACGGGGACCAAAAGTGGTTTTCGGTTTTTCACGTTGGAAAAACTTGTTCCGATGAGTTGCACGGTTCTGATTTCGAAAAACAAAAACGGCGGTTTTGGAATGAATACATAAAAATGTACGACCAAAACGGTGGATATAGAGGCATCAAATATTTAAACCCTAAACACAAAAGGAAGGCAATACAATGAAAAATAAAAAATCAGAGCTTTCAATGGAAAGACGTACAAATGACATTTTGGAATTGCTCAGTAAAGAGCACCCCAACATTCGAACGGAAATAGCAAATACGTTTCCGGCGTATAACTCCCTACTTAATCTTCACGCAAAAACTTTTGAAGAATTTGCATTGCGGCCCATTGCAAGAAGCAAGGGCTTAAACTACAAGGATGTTCTGTTTGACTACCATACCGTTATCCCGCCGTGTCCTAAGTGCCAAAAAGACTCTTTTGTTGTGCGCAGAGGACAAGATACGTATTGGTGTAAACGGTGTGAGTTTAAGTTCAAACCACACTATAACAGCATTTCTTCGGGAACCAAGCAGTCCTCCGTGGTTTGGAGAAAAATACTTTATTGTATGCTTGAGTTTTATAGCGTTAAAAGAACTTGTGAATATTGCAAGATCACACCAACAACTTTTTACAACATACGAAATCGCATATTCTATGCAATGGGGCTCATGATTAGCGAGGTGAAACTCTTTGGAAACATCCAATGTGATAACACTATGGCTTATCTGAGTTTTAAAGGGGCCGAACTGCAGACAATAGAATACCCGGCATGTTCTCCTTTCGGGGCTTTGAAGCTTGCCCCGCGAAAATCAAGAAAACGTGGCGGCTCTTACAAAAATCCGGAAAAGGTCAAAAACCAAGTTTGCATTTTTACCGCAATCGATGACAGCAACCATGTGTTAGCGCATATGGTTGGTGCCGGTGCGGCATCGGGACAACGACTGTTTGATGCAGTCGGCTCCTTTAAGTTTCTGTGCTCTGTGCCGGAAACAGACCCATTCTCTGTGTCAGGCCAGAAACAGAATAATATAAACGCAGGCTCGCCGTCACTCTTGGTAGCAGATGGAGAAACAGCAATCAAAAAATATGCCGAACTGATAGGAATAAATTTTGAATCGAATGTTTATAGGAGAAACGGCAAGCAATTGCGACTAAGTAAAAACGCCCATGATATACAAAAAATAAATAGTTTGCATTCAAGGCTGCAAAAATACTTTCAAAAACTAAATTATGTATCAAGTAAATATTTGCCCGGTTTTCTTACAATGTTTGAGTTCATTGAAAATACCGATGCTTCTGAAGAAGCAATAGGATATTTGTTTGAAATTTTGACGAAGCCGGGCCTTGGAAAAGATGCGGAGTTTTTCGATAATATGTTTGATGTACCTGAAGTTCCGTTGAAAGAAAAAACAGAAAAGAAAACAAGAAGTTCAAAAAGCCCCATATCTCCCAATAAAATCAAAGCTATATACTTATATGACATGCTTTTGAAGCAACAGCCAAAAGAATTGTCATTAAAATACATTTCAGAAATCACAAACTGTCCGGAAAGCGAAATAGTGCGTCTGTACAACGAAGCAACTGTTTCCGGGACAATAGAGCTTGAATGTGAAGATACGAAAAAATTCTCTCTTGAAAAATCAAAAACCTTTAAGTCTTATCGCAATGTTGCATCAGATTATTTGGTTTACTTTGATGAATACTTAGAAATGAGAAACAAACCTCTTTCCGAACAAATTAACTTTAGAGCCTTTGTTGCAGAAACTAATAAGAAATACAACAAAAACTACAAATGGGAAAGCATTAATTACTATTTTAAGCTTATTGTTAAGCTTGGTTTAAGGGAACCTTTGCCAGCAAAACAAATCAAAAAAGACGTTACTGATTATTCCTACGAGATTCAGGAAAGGCATTTGATATTATACCGTGAGGTTGAACAGCTTTATAGTGAATATCGGTCAAGAGGTGAAACAATAACACGACTGAAAATATTTGAAGAACTTGCCATAAAATATGGCAAATCAAAAGAAACGATAGCCAAGAAGTACTCTACCGGCAAAAAGGTAAATGAAACGCTTAAAAACGCTAAGCTATACCCTGTGCAGTCGGTGTGACCGATAATAACGCTTTCGAGTTTCACCAGATAATCTCTTATACTTTCTTTGAAAGACACGGAGTTTATTAAACTCGTTAAGATCTAACGAAAAGCGAATGTCCCAAAAATCATCAAAAGACTTTTCTTGGAGTGCTTCCCAAAACTCCGGCTGTTTATATTCTTCCGCCGAAATTTGTCTTCCAAACAGTTGTTGAGCATATGCGTCAAGCTGTTCCGGATCAACCATAGGGCAACCGGTAAACGCGGTAATTACTACTTTTTCATGCAATGTCATAATATTTCCTTTCTTTAAGGAGCGAGTAATTCGCTCCTTTTTCAAGCCCACTCTTGCGATATAAGAAGCTGGGTTTGATGGTATAATAAAAGTTGCAACACTTATGATTTTGTTGTTTTTTCGTTTACTAAAAGTTGGCACAAACCACGCAATTCTGCGGTTTGTTTATGTACCCCGTAGTAGAATAGAGCCCATATTTTGCTATATATAAAAAAGAAACGGAAAAATCCGTTTCTTTTCGATTTATTTACATAGAATGTTCCTTGATGTATGCAATAAGCTCATCAACAGTTGTAAAGGCAACACCGACACAAGTATCAGCCGCACCGTAGTAGATTGCAACTCTTCCCGTATCCTTATCGCAAAGAGTAGCACAGGGAAACAGTACATTTCCTACATCCCCTACTCTTTCGTAAAGGGCTTCGGGTGTCATAATCTTATCCCTTGTACGGTAGAGAACCTTTGAGGGGTCGTTTCTGTCGAGAATTGCGCCGCCCATAGCATAGATAAGACCGTTACACATTTCGGTAACACCGTGGTAGAGAAGAAGCCAGCCTTCGTCTGTTTCAATGGGTGTAGGACCTCCGCCGACCTTTACTCTCTGCCAGCCCCGTGCAACTCTGATAAGTGCTCTGTGCTTGCCCCAGTATGTAAGGTCGGGGCTTTCGCTGTAACAGATGTTGCCCGTAAGACAATGTCCAGGAGCACCGGGTCGAGTGAGAAGAGCATAGTTATCACCGATTTTCCTCGGAAAAAGCACGCCGTTTCTGTTATAGTAAAGTGCAGGATATTCCATCATATGGAAGGATTCAAAATCGTCGGTATACGCCATACCGATGGTATCGCCGAAGTTTTCAAAATGTGTACAGAAAACAATATAGTATCTGCCGTCAATTTCGGTAATTCTCGGGTCATAGCCGTAATTCGGCACGCTTCCGCCTTCAAAGGGAATAAAGTCAATCTTTTCATCCTTTATATTCCAATGAATACCGTCTTTACTTGTGCCGACGTGAAGTTCGGGGTAAAGTTCCAATGTGTCACATCTGAAAACACCGATGTAGCCGTCCTTATAAGGAACTACTGCGCTGTTAAATACAGAGTTAGAACCCTTGCAGTCCTTTCTTGTAAGAATAGGGTTTTCGGAATATCTCCAAACGGGTTCAGTATATCCTTCAGGCTTATCCTGCCAGGGCATATTGGGAAGTGAATATCCGCCTATTACCTTTGCCATAATAAACAACTCCTTAGTTAAAATTGATTTCTATAAAAATGGTAACACGGCTTTTTTGAAAAATCGCGACATCATTTTACACTTTCACGTCACTTTTTGCTTTTTACATATTCTGTCGGTGATACACCGCAGATTTCTCTGAAGCGGCGTGTGAAATTCCTTTCGCTTGTAAATCCGCATTCATAGCAGGCATCTATTACCCTCTCGCCCGAAAGAAGCAGTTTTTTTGCGTATTCTATTCTCTTTTCGGCAACATAGTTCACAAAGGATTTGCCGACCCTTTTTTTGAAGGCACGGCTGAAGTATGACGGCGACAGACCGTACATATTTTCAATGCTTGTGAGGGTTATTTCCTTTGCGAAGTTTACATTTATAAATCCGATAGCCTCGGAAACTCTGTCGCCGCCACGCATCACTGCTTCATTTTCGACAAAAATATCCGGCATAAGCTCAAGGAGTATGAGCTCAACAAGATTCTTTATTTTGACATCCTTATTATTTGTGTTTTCATCCATAAAAATTTTATGTGCTATATCAAAATAGCTCTTTGTTAAGTGATTTACTCCACGGAAGATTTTGTTTTCACTTAATGGCAGAGATTTTTTGAACATAGGGCTTAAATAGGTCGTCGAAAAATGAAGGGTTATTGTTCTGAAAAGGCAGTTTTCAAAGCCGTGTCTGTCCATAGGAGTGATAAAAACAACATCACCTTTGGAAAGGCTTGTGCTCTCACCGTTTATATTATGTACGGCTTCACCGTCAAGAATAAGCTCAAGCTCATAGTATTCGTGCTGATGCACTCTGTATTTTTCTCTGACAAAGTTACACGAAACCGAAAATTCATTTATATTATCAAAGGTTTTTGTTTCGTAATATTTGGGTAGAGGCATCCTTTTCATAATATCACCTGTGCTTTCTGCAGTAAATATAGGAATAAACTATCGGAACTACCACCATTACGGCAATCGGTATAAAGGTGGTGTAAACTACGGCGTCCTTGAAAAATGCGCCGACAATTATTACAAGTGAGCCTACAGTCCAGATAAACCCTGCAAGTCTGTGGGTTTTATTCCAGTTGTCTTCGTTACCGAGCGTCCACGGGATTTTTATCCCTATAGTGTGGTTCTGCTTACATTTGGGAAGATAATTACCGATGATGAGGAAAAGAATTCCCATAAACAGAGGAATTATAAATTCTACCCTCACATCAAAGCCGAGGGCTGCTGAATAGGTTGCCGTCGTACACAGCAGGGACAGCACGGGACAAATCCAGAGCACAAGCCCGAAAACCTTACCGTTGAAATTCTGCGTTTTGGGGTCACAGCTTGTTGCAACAGTGCAGACAAGATGAAACGCAAGCATAATCAGAGGAATGAAAACCACCGCAAATGCTTTACCTGACCAGCCGTCGATTTCGCCCGCAAAATTCCAATGGGTAGGCAATTTTTCGGGAAGCTTATTCCAAAGCACAAGGCCAAAAAAGATAGGAAGAACTGTGACAACAGAGGTTATTATTATAGTTTTCAGATTCTTTTTAAGCATTATTTTCATCCCCTCTCAAG
The DNA here is from genome assembly GCA_964614955.1 of uncultured Oscillospiraceae bacterium. Taxonomy (GTDB): domain Bacteria; phylum Bacillota; class Clostridia; order Oscillospirales; family CAG-382; genus UMGS1387. The sequence goes on from CAZTNR010000005.1 coordinate 12,814, forward strand.
GTAGTTATCCAAAGCATTATTTCCTCCAGAACCGAGGCATTCAGCTCATAATATATGTATTTCCCGTCTCTTTCATCACGGACAAGATCTGCTTCCTTAAGCACAGACAGGTGCCTTGATATTGCCGCATCCGTAATATCAAACCTCTCACAGATTTCACCTGCCGACATTTTTCCTTTTTTCAGCATATCCAATATTTCGCGCCGTGTTGCGTCAGACAGTGCTTTCATTGTAGTCTGAAAAGACATTTTGCCGCCCCTTCCATTTAACATTTAACTTAATTGTTAAATGTAGTGTAACATATTTTTCGGGGTTTGTCAATGTTAAAAATTACCCTTCAGACGGCACAGCTAAAAAGTCGGCAAACTTCCGTTTGTCGACTTTTGGTATTTATATATATTTTCGCTTTGCAGGGGACGACTTTTGTTGAACCTTCCGTTTGAGTTTGCATCGTTGTGTTTATGCGATGCAAACGGAGTTTGTTAAGCGACACAGATAGTCAGTTTTATTGCGAAACTGCACCGCGAATTCCCCACGGTGGCTCACCGCATAACTTTAGTCAAGTGCAAATTCAAGACCGTGGTCTTCTTTTTCGTACATTGCCCACTTGCCGCCTGTGAAATCGGGAATTGCAACAGGCATACCGCCGTGTGCGATTGACTCCTCCGAAAGGCAGGTAATGCACATCCAGGATGCCGCATCGTAAACGTCTATCGGGAAGGGCTTTTTCTTTTCAAGTGCTTCAAAGAAAGCACTGAGAACCATATAGTCCATACCGTCGTGACCCGAAGTAGCAGCAGCTTCGCCATACTTCTGCCAAATGGTGTGGCGGTACTTTTCTTCATATTCCTTACCGTTATCCCAGAATTTCTGCCAGTTGAAATGCGCCTTTTCCATTTCCCGGTTGCCGTCAACATAAACCGAGTTATTATCCTCCATATACATACCCTTTGTACCCTTTACGGTAAAGCCACGGGAATATGCTCTTGGAAGTGTTGTATCAAGTGTAAGAGTAATGGTTGAGCCATCGGCACAGGTAATAATTGTGTTTACAATATCGCCCTGCTTTACTTCACGGGAGTTAGCCTTATCATAGTCATCGAGAATTTCATCGTTAAGGGGATATTCTCTGCCATAGTAGCTTACAGTTGTTTCACGTTTTTCGCTATTATCAAGCATTGAATGAAGTCTTTCGCCCTCAGCCTTTGCAAATTCCTTAAGACCTCTTGCCTTTGATGCAACCGAAACAAGGCTTACCATTCGGTTACCTCTGTTGATATTAAGCACTTTTGCAATAGGTCCGAGCTCGTGTGTGGGATAGTTTTCACCGTTTCTCAAATAATAGTTTCTGTTTCTGTAGTGGCGTGTTATGGGACCTATGGCAACCTCAATACGAAGGTCGTGGTAGTAACCGCCGTCGCAGTGAACGATTTCGCCGAAGAGACCGTCTCTTACCATATTGAGAACCGCAAGCTCGGTCTTACCGTAGCAACAATTTTCAAGAAGCATACAGCCGATACCCGTTTCTTCGCTTGTTCTCACAAGTCTGTAACAGTCGTCGATACTGTACGCACCTGCAACCTCCATACCCACAAGCTTGCCCGCCTTCATAGCAGCTATGGCAAGGGGAACATGTGCTTCCCATGCAGCCATAATCATAACGGCATCGATATCCATTTTCATAACATCATCGCTGTCAGTTGTGCCAAAGGGTTCTTTTCCTGTCTTTTCCTTTACAAGCTCGATACCTTTCTGAACCCTGTCCTCATAAACATCGCAGACAGCAGAAATTTCAACCCTGTCGCTGAAGCAGTCAAGAATATTTTTAAGCACATTTGAGCCTCTGTTGCCCATACCGATATATCCGATTTTAAGCATAAATATCACCTCTGAATTTATTATAGTGATTTTATTTTATAAGTCAATACAGCATAAGACATATAATATATATTTTCAGTTCGCACTATTTCTTTACAGGAACAACGAAATTCAAGGCATCGTGAAGAATTTCAAACTCGGTTACACCTGCGCTTATAATTTCACCGTCGGCACAGAGCCTCATTTTACCGCCGCCGGGTCTGACGGTCATTCTTTTACAGCCGACATTTCTTATTACCTTATCTATGCCCTTCAGCTCCAAATGTGTACCCTTCATATAGTAAGGAAGAAGCGTTACAAATCTGAGCCTTGATACGTTATTTACGATATTTACGTTCATTAGTCCGTCGTGAATACAGGCTGTCGGATTGCTTTTTACTCCGCCGCCGCAAAAACAGCCGTTGGCAATTGAGGTAAGAAGCAGTTTGCCGTTATGGGCTGTCTTGCCGTCAAGCTCAATTTCAAGGTCTGCACCCTTTTTCTTTACAAGGGTTGTAAATATTCCGATAAAATAAGCAAGAGAACCCGAGAAAAACGTCTTCTTCTTGATGCTTTCCATAGCATCAACGACATTACAGTCAAAGCCGATATTGAACATATTGGCACAGTAGCCTACCCTGCTTTGTCCCATTTCATCGGTTGTTGTGTACCTTATCACATCGCACTTTTCGCTTGCCGACGTAATCTGAGCTTCAATATCGAAAAAATCACCGTCAAAGTTTTTTACAAAGTCGTTGCCCGTACCTAAAGGAAGCACGCCTATTTCGGCACCCTCAAATTCAAATGCGCCGTTTACCACTTCACCCAGCGTTCCGTCGCCGCCGCAGGCAATAAAACGAGCCTTGCCGTGTTCCTTACAGAAGCTGCGCACAAAATCGGCTGCATCTCCCACAGCCTTTGTTTTATATATTTCAACATCGGCTTTCAGCTTTTCTGCTGCCGACTTAATTTTCTCTGCAACACTCTCGACGTTATTCTTTTTTCCTGCCTTTGGGTTTACGATAAAAACGATTTTCATATATTCACCCGTGATACGTTTTTTTGACAGTTTACCACAAAAATCTTTAATTTGCAACACCGTTTTGCTTGTAAACGCATACAGAATATGGTATACTGAGGATGAAATGAGGTATGAATATGATAAGAGAGCTTATGCACGATGAGGTTTTCCTTTCGCAAAAAAGCGAAAAAGCAGTAAAAGCCGACAGACATATTGCCGGGGATTTACTCGACACGCTTAAAGCGCACAAGGACGGCTGTGTGGGTATGGCGGCTAATATGATAGGAGAATTAAAGTGCATTATTGCCTTTGAAAACGGAAGTAAATATATGATTATGTACAACCCGAAAATTGTCGGCACATCGGGAGAATACGAAGCCGAGGAAGGATGTCTGTCGTATATGGGAGGTCCCGTAAGAGTCAAAAGATTTAAAAGCATTCAGGTGGAATATGAGGACGAAAAATTCAAGAAATGCAAAAAAATCTTTACAGACTTTACGGCACAGATTATACAGCACGAAATTGACCACACAAACGGGGTATTGATATGAAAAAAATCAGAATTATGTTCGTCTGCCACGGCAACATCTGCCGCAGTCCCTCGGCTGAATTTATAATGAAAAAGCTGGTAAGCGAAAAGCATCTGTCCGACAGGTTTGAGATTTCCTCCTCGGCAACAAGCACTGAGGAAATATATAAGGGTATCGGGAACCCCGTCTATCCCCCGATGAAAATGGAGCTTGAAAAGCACGGCATCGACTGCTCGGGAAAAAGAGCCGTTCAGCTAAGCAAAAGCGACTATGCGAATTACGATTATTTTATCGGTATGGACGAAGCCAACATATGGAATATGAATATGATTTTAGGAAGTGACCCCGAGGGCAAAATCTCAAAGCTTATGGACTACACAAAAAAAGGCGGCGACGTTGCCGACCCCTGGTATACGGGAAAATTCGACGCAGCCTATGCCGACATTCTTGAAGGGTGCAAGGCACTTATGGAAAAGCTGATATAAAAACAAAAGAACCACGCTTTTGCGTGGTTCTTATTTTGCCGTTTTGCTTTCCGAAGCTGTTTAATACGCCCGAATCAGTCAAAAAGACTGCCGCCGTCTACGAATACTTCTTCGTCACTTGCTGTAAGAATATCCGAAGCAACCGTCACAATAAAAGAAATTTCGGGTTCAAGATATGTCTTTCTCATATATTCTCCTACCATTTTAAAAATTCTCCGAGTCTATGATAGTGTTATTCTACACGTATTTGTTATAACAGTCAATGTCAGGGTTTTAGATGTATATATCAATTTATTTGTTTATCAACGGTTGCAGGACAAAAAAAGAACCACGCTTTGAGCGTGGTTCCGATTGTTTATTAAGCTGTAAATTCTGTGCAGTCAATGATTGATTGTACATAAGCCTTTGCTGTATCATCAAAGCTTTCAAAGTCATCGCCTTCCTTGATGGCAACTGCTGTATCGTACATACTTCTTGACCAAGGCTTACCATAATAGGTTTCGCCGTCGATTACAACGTAAGGTCTTACAAGAAGCTCACTCTTATAGTTTGCAGGCTTCAAGCCGTAAACTACAGCCGTGATTATCACGTTAGTATCATCTTCTTCAAAATGCCTTCTGTCGGCATCAACGTCACCTGTGCTCTGGAAACCGTAGTTCTTACCTACAATTACAGACTTTGAGAGAACTGTATCCTTTGTAAAGGCATAGGGGCTCACACCTGCTTCTTCAAGAAGCTCGGGTCTTGTGATAATCCAGCCGTATTCTGTAGTATTTTCATTGTATGCATTATCGGCTGCAAGGTTTGCTACAAAACGGATACCTCTGGAATCTACCTTTGTGGAGTATCTGATAGCATTCTTTTCCTGTGTTACAGGTGCATATTCATTTTCTTCACCCCAAACGATTGTATATGTTACATCACCGGGAATTATAAGAGCTTCATCAAGGTCAATCATATCGCCGTATTCGTCCATAAGACCTACAAATTCAACACCTGCAATATCAAGCTCGCTCTGAATAGCTGCGACAATATCATCACCTGTATTTTCGCCTGTTGTGCTGATGTTTTCAACTGTATGTGTACCGAAGCCTTCGAGCGTACCTTCAAGAAGTGTGATTGTTGCTGTGAAAGGCTTATAGTAAATCTTGTAGTTATCGAAGGCTACTGTTTCGCCGACTTTACTGCTGAAGAACGCACCGGCGTTGCCGAAGTTTGCACCGTCTCTGACTTCCATTGAGTAGGAATAAGTCTGCCACTCACCTGTTGAAGTCCAGTCTACACCTGCAGTTCTCTGTTCACCGTCAATAAGTGTATATCCGTAAGTACTTGCCATACCTGTCGGTTTGAAATAAGATGCATTTGTTGCAATGGCATCAACGAAAACAGTATAAATACCATTTCCGAAATTCATGGAAGCAAAGTTGTTTGTACCTACCTGAGGAGATGTATGATTTATAACACCCTCAATATAATGGTTTCCGTCAGCAGTGTCTTTTATTTTGGCACCTGCCGCATTATTGACAACATTAAATCTTACTCTGAAATTCTTACCTGCAAATATGGGGTCATAGAACGTTGCAACGTCCTCTACGTGACCGCCTGAGTTATTTGTTTCAAGAACATTGTCAAGCTCGTGGGAAATACCGTTCCAGTTTGCCTCAATTACTTCTTGTCTTTCAAAGTCAACAAGGAAAAGAAGCTTGCCAAGTTTGGCATCACGTTCAGGATGGTTTGCAGCCGAATCCCAAAGTATATAGTAGGTTTCCTGGTAAGCGGGTTTAATTACAAAATCTTCTGCCAAAGGCTCACCTGTTGAAGTTTTTGAAATGCCGAGAAGCTTACGGTTTGTTTCATACTTACCGATCTCTGCCATTACATCTGCAACAGAAATACCTGTAGCAGTATTTACCGTCATATCAAACTCTTCAAGTTCGGTATTGCCGTTAGGTTTAAGTGTGATAATAGTTTCTTCTGTCTTGAAGTAAACTCTGAGATTATCTACCGCAATTGTACCTTCACTTGCAAATTTAGGAGCTACATAAAGGTTTCCTATACCGCTTTCATTTGAAAGTTCTCCGTTATACTGGAAAGCTACCGTATCCCAAACGTTAACGGTTGTCATTCCGAAATTGTCAAGAATTGTTATATCGGCACCCTGTGCTGCGCCAAGACCGTTAACATGAACTGCAGTACCTGAAATCGGCAAATCATATTTTAAGTCAACAACATAGGTATAAGTACCACTGAGCCAGTTTACATCATTACTCCATTCATTGATCTGAATGTGATTGTAACCGCTTCCTGTTGTATTTGTGGAAGCCGTAAGATAAGTGTTTCCGTTTTCTGTAGCGAGGGATACATTATTAAGAATTGTACTTGAACCGCTGCCTGCGATAAAGTTTACATTACCCTTAACAAGGTCGGTATTATAATAGGTTGCAATATCTGTAACCTTTACATTGCCTGTAGGTGCTGTAATGCCGTCCTTTTCAAAGTCAATCTGTAAAAGAAGTGTACCGTATTCGCTTTCTTCGAGTTCCCAGATGATATAATACTCGCCTGCTTTTGTAACAGCAGTGCTTTCATCGAGAACAGTTCCGTTTATGGTTGTTGAAAGACCGAGAATTTCTCTGTCGGTTGTATTGTTGATTTCAGAAATAAGAGCACCGATTGTTGTACCGTTTATTGCATCAATATCGGTAACTACAACATCCGCAAAGTCTGTGTTCTGACCCGCCTTGAGGGTTACATCAAAGCCCCAGATTACATAGTAAGTGCCGGCAGCTTTAACAACTGTGCTTTCGGAAAGCATTGTACCTGCCGCACTTGTGGAAATACCGTAAACAGTTCTGTCTGTTGTATTTGCAGCCTTTGCCTTTGCAACAAGCTCGCCTACTGTTATATTTTCTCTTGTATCAATGCCGCTTACAACAACATCGGAAAATTCTGTGTTGAGACCGCCGTTAAGAGTTACGTCAAAGCCCCATACTGCGTAAACTGTTGTGTTGAAGTCGGGAGTGATTGTTGCGTCTGCGGGAAGCATTGCACCGTCTTTTGTAGTAGCAATACCGATACAGCCGTCCATTGCCGCCATAAGAGTCGAAACAGCAACAGGCTCATCTGCAGGAACAGTTACAACTGCATTTGCCGCACTGCTATTTGTTCCCTTGTTTACAGTGATATCAAAGGTTGTTGTTTCATAAGGCTGATAGTAAAGCTTAACATCATCGTAAGAAATTGTTATGTTTCCGACATCTGTCTCAGGGAAATTGAAGTTGGCTTTAATTTGGGGATTTACGCTGCCGCCTGTTACTTCGCACTGAATAGCAACAAAATCCCATTCATTTGCCACATTCGCATAACTATCTGCCCATATTGCACCGGAAGGACTTGCTAAATTAAGAGTGCCGCTCTTGGAAGACTTTAATCTGAAAGTCAATGTATATGTACCATCAGCCTTCATTCCGCCAAAGTTGGTAACGTCTATCTGAGGGTAACGTGTTGTCGCAGTACCTGTCATATAGTGGTTGCCGTTTTCTTCAACGATTTTCTGGTCTGTAACAGTGGTTTCATTGATTACAAGACGAAGTCTGGAGTTGAAGTTTTCGTATGCGGGGTGATAATAGCTTGCTATTGTACAAATATACGCACCCGCACTAACAGATGTATTGGCTACATCTATTGTTGTACCTGCCCAGCCCATTGAATCTTCTCTTTCAAGGTCTACATTCCAGAGAAGTCTGCCGTATACGGATTCATCTGCCTGCCAGATCATATACAGAGTAGATGTATCGGCTGTAATTACTGTGTCGGACGCCAAAGGTTCGCCGTCGGCTGTCAAGGAAATACCGCGGAGAGTTCTTGTTGTAGTGTTGTTAATCTTTGCAACAAGTTCGCCGACTGTGATACCCTCGTCGCATCTGATATCCTCGACAACAACCTGACTCATTGCGCTATTGTCATTAGGAAGCATTGTTACGTCATAACCCCAGATTGCATAAAGAGTTTCATTATGCTTGGGATAGTAAAGCTCAGCGGAATCAAGAAGCTCGCCTTTAGCTGTTTCGGAAAAACCGAGGAAATTATCGTAATTCTGTGTAAATGAACTTACATACGAAGAAAGATCAACGCCGCCGTCGGTAAGTGCAACATTGGTAAGAGTTTCGGTTGCAGCACCTGAAGGAGCACCGTTTGAAGTGTTGGCATCAAGTGTAATGCTTACAGCCGAGGGCTTGAAATACAGCTTGAAGTTGTCGAAGTATACATCTGTAACATTTGCTGCCGACAAAGTGTAATATATTGCAAGAGAACCGATGCTTGCCGAAGGATCGGTTGTTGTAAACTGAGCAGCATATGTTGTCCATTCAGTTGAAACTGCAAAAGAACCGCCTATCATTACGGGATCTGTCATACCTGTAGGTGCAATTTTTGCAGATGTGGTATTTGAAAGCTTGGAATCCACCATAAGTGTGTATGTACCTGCACCTGCCGTAAAACTGCAGTTGTTTATAAGCTTAGGCTGAGGGTATTGTGTATAGTTTGTACCTACAAGATAGTGGTTGCCGTCAGTATCGGTTTCAACGTGCTGTGAAGCATCGCCGCCGCCGTTAATGTCAAATCTTGCTCTTGCATTTTTGCCCTGCAAAATGTCGACATATTCGGTTGCAACTCTATAAACCTGTTCACCCTGACCTGTAACAGCAGCTGTGTTACTTGGAACAGTACTCCAACCGGACCAGGAATTAAGCTCAGCATCCTTTTCAAAGTCAATATTGAAAATCAGATAGCCGTAATCCGCATCATCATATGATGCTTCGGCAAGCTCCGCCATTTCAATTTCAGTAGTCACTTCTGCCGCATCTTCTGCAGCTGCGTCTGTCGCATAATCTGCAGTTGTTACAACTGCGGGTGCCGCGAAGCTTACCGTTGACACTACCATCATCAATGCGAGAAGTACGCTTAAAATCTTTTTCATAATGTTCTCTCCTTTTTCTGTGTGGTGTTTTGCCTGTTTTGTCCGATTAATCGAAAAGACTTCCGCCGTCTACAAATGCTTCTTCATCACTCGCCGTGAGAATATCCGAAGAACTTGCCTCGATGAAAAGGATTTCGGGTTCAAGATAGTTTTTTTTCATTAAAAATCCCTTCCCATTATATGTTTTTTATAATATCAAATTTTCGGTAGTCATCATTATATGAGATAAAGAGGTCAAAAGTCAATACAAAAAATAACATATTTTTAATTTCGTAAATTGTGTATAAAAAGCGTACCCCCCCCCCCCCCCCGAATTTTTGTATATTTTTACAACAATTTTCGCGCCAAAAAAGAGCCGTGTTTCCCGCGGCTCTTTTGATGTTTAACAATTTTTCAGGCGTTATTTAACCGATTTTTAGATTTCTGATTCTCTGCCTTATTCTCAGAACATTTGACGGCGAAACAGATAGTTCGTCTATACCCATTTTTATAAACTCCGCGGTAAGTGTTTCATCCGCGGCAAGCTCACCGCAAATTCCTATCCAGGCTCCGTTTTTATGGGCGTTGTCCGAGGCATATTTTATAAGTCTCAGCAGGGCCTTGTGGTGTGTGTCGCAAAAGGGCTCGAGAAGTCCGTTCTGTCTGTCGCAGGCAAGGGTGTACTGGGTAAGGTCGTTGGTGCCTATGCTGAAAAAGTCCACCATCGGCGCAAGTATATCGCTTATTATTGCGGCGGCAGGGGTTTCTATCATAATACCGATTTCAACATTACCGCTGTAGCCTATACCGTCTCTGTCGAGCTCAGTCTTCACCTCGCGGCACATTTCCTTTGCCCTCTCAAGCTCCCAGGCATTTGCAATCATAGGAAACATTATGGCAAGATTTCCGAAAACAGAAGCACGGAAAAGAGCTCTGAGCTGTGTTTTGAAGATTTCGGGGCGTATTAGGCACAGGCGTATGGCACGAAGTCCCAGGGCAGGATTGTCCTCCTTTGCAAGTCCGAAGTAAGAAGCCTGCTTATCTGCGCCGATATCAAGGGTGCGGATAACAACCTTTTTTCCTGCCATACTTTCAAGCACGGTTCTGTAGATTTCAAACTGCTCCTGCTCCGTGGGAAAGTCTTCCCTTTCGAGAAATATAAATTCACTTCTGAAAAGCCCTATTCCCCCTGCATCGTTGTAAAGCACCTCGCCCACATTTTCAACAGAGCCGATATTGGCATAAATATTGATTTTCCGTCCGTCAAGGGTTACATTTTCCTTGCCCTTGAGGGATTTCAGAAGCTCTCTTTTTTGTAGATCCTCGCTTCTCTTAGCCATATATTCCGCCCGTGTTCTCTTGTCGGGATTTACAAAAACAGAGCCCGTATAGCCGTCAACGATAACAAAATCCCCGTCTTTAATTTGGTCAAGAAAGCCTTCTCCAACGCCGATAACTGCAGGGATTGACATATTTCTCGCAAGTATTGCCGTATGGGAATTTGATGAGCCCCTTGCCGTCACAAAGGCAAGCACCTTATTTTTATCCAGCAGTACCGTTTCGCTGGGTGCAAGGTCAAGGGCACAGACAATAACATTTTCATCGGAAAATACGCTTTTTTTCGTTTCTTCGCTCATACAGGAGATAAGTCTTGCCGAAACATCCCTCACATCAGCCTGTCTTGCCTGCATATAGGCATCATCCATAGATGCAAACATTCTTGCAAAGTTTTCACCCGTAACGTCCACGGCGTATTCGGCGTTTACCCTCTGCCCCTCTATAATGCTTGTGACAGATTCGTTATAGTCCTCATCGTCAAGCATCATCATATGGATATTGAAGATTTCGGCGTTGGTTTCCCCTACCTCAACAAGTGCTTTGCGGTATATTTCGGAAAGCTCCGCTTGTGCTTTTTTCTTTGAAAGCTCAAATCTTTCAAGCTGATGTGCCACATCGTCAACGCTTTTACGGCGTATCTGTTTTCTTTCCCTGTCAAACACAGATGCCTTGCCGAGGGCAATTCCTCCGCAGACACCCTTTCCCGAAAATTCAGGCACAGTGACCACCTCGCTTTTTCTAAAGATTCTTGCTGAAGAATTCAAGCAGCTGTTTTTCTGCCTCTTCTTCGTCTTTTCCTTCTATTGTCACCTTTACGGTATCCCCGAATTTTACGCCGAGCGACATAAGCATCATAAGCTTTGATGCACTCACCCTCTGTCCGTCCTTTTCAATCAGTATTTCACTTTCAAACCCCTTTGCAAGCTTTGAAAGAAAGCCGGCAGGTCTTGCGTGAATACCCGTTTTATCCTTAATTGTATAGCTGAAGGATTTCATAGTGTTTCCTTTCCTTTTTACTTATACAGAGAAAGTATCTTTTCTCCTGCCGAAACGTTTTCACCCGAGGTTACCTCTATTCTGCCGTAGTCGTCGCTGTTGCAGACAACCACAGGTGTTGTAATGTCGTAGCCTGCCTTTTTAACGGCATCTATATCAAAGCTTATAAGCAAATCACCTTTGCGGATTTTCTGCGAGTCCTTTATATGAACGTCAAAATATTTTCCCGCAAGCTTTACCGTATCAACACCTATATGAATGAGTATTTCACAACCCGAGTCCGACACAAGATTTACGGCGTGTCCGGTATCAAAAACCTTTTCCACATAGCCGTCGCAGGGTGAATACACCTTTCCCTCACTCGGAACAACGGCAACGCCTTCACCGAGAATTTTATTTGAAAAGGCTTCGTCCTTTACATCCTCAAGGTTTATTCTTCTACCGCCGAGGGGTGAAAAAAGCTCGCTGTCGCCGACAGTTTTTTTCGTCTTGCTTGTTTCTGCTGTTTGGGATTTCGCAGGTGTTTTTTCGTGTGAGTCGAGATAGTCGTCAAGGTTGCTCTTTACTACCGAGACCTGCGGGCCGTACACGACCTGCACACCCTTGCCCTTATGAATGACACCCGATGCGCCGCTTTGCTTTAAAAGCTCATCCTTTACAAGGCTTTCATTATTGACGGTAACACGAAGACGCGTCGCACAGCAGTCGATATCCGAAATATTTCCCTTTCCGCCAAGACCCTCCACTATAAGTCTGCTTACGCCGTCGCCGTCTCTTCTCTTTTCGTTTCTTGCATTGACATCGTTTCTTGTATAGAGCTTTGTCTCCTCGTCGTCGGCTTCTCTGCCGGGAGTTTTAAGATTCATTTTTGTTATCATAAAGTAGAATACAAGATAGTAGATAAGTGCATATGCAAGACCTACAATCACAACCCATATCCAGTTTGTTTTTTCATTTCCCTGCAGGATTCCGAAAAGGGTAAGGTCGATAAGACCGCCCGAAAAGGTCATACCCACGCCGACATTCAGTATATGCATAAGCATAAAGGAAAGACCTGCGAGAACACAGTGAACTGCGTACATTATGGGCGCGACAAAGAGAAAGGTAAATTCAAGCGGCTCGGTAATACCCGTGAGAATACTTGTGATTGCGGCAGAAAGAAGAAGACTTCCGACCACCTTTCTCTTTTCGGGACGGGCTGCTCTGTACATAGCATATGCCGCGGCAGGCAGACCGAAAATCATAAAGGGGAACTTACCCGACATAAATCTCGTTGCCTCAACTGCAAACCGCTCTGTGCTCTTTGATGCAAGCTGGGCAAAGTAAATGTTCTGTGCACCCTGTACAAGTGTGCCGTCTATAACCATAGCACCGCCGAGCTCTGTCTGCCAGAAAGGCATATAGAAAACGTGGTGAAGTCCGAAGGGAATAAGTGCTCTTTCTATAATACCGTAAATCCAGGTGCCAAAGTATCCCGACTCAAGAACAAGATTGCCAAGCGATGCAATCCACCCCTGGACAATCGGCCAGACAAAGTACATAAGAACGCCCACGAGAAGGTACACAAGGGATGAAATAATGGGCACAAATCTTGTGCCGCCGAAAAATGACAGCACCTGAGGAAGCCTTATCTTATAAAATCTGTTATGCAGTGCCGCAACACCGAGCCCTACGATAATGCCGCCGAAAACACCCATCTGAAGTGTAGTGATACCGAGGGCAGTTGTGGTTGAGTTGGGTGCCAGTGCTTCCACCCCGCCGTGAGAAAGAATAAGAGTGCTGATGGTGGCATTCATAATAAGGTAGGCAATAGCCCCCGAAAGTGCCGCAACCTCCTTTTCCCTCTTTGCCATTCCTATTGCCACACCCATAGCAAAAAGCAGCGGCAGATTGTCAAAAACCACGCTTCCCGTTTTGCTCATAATATCAAGAATTGTGTATAGAATTCCACCCTCATAGATAAAACCCGAAAGCCTGTAGGTTTCAAGGGTTGTCGGATTTGTAAAGGACGAGCCGATGCCGAGAAGAAGTCCTGCTACGGGCAGCAGTGCTATAGGCAGCATAAAGGAACGTCCCACCCTTTGCAGTACGCCGAACGCTTTATCTTTCATTGTTGTTTCCTCCGATTTCTGTTGTTATACTTTACTATTTTGGAACAAAAACGAAAGATTATACCGTTTTTTCAAAAAAAGAAAAGCACCGCCGTTTTTGAGGCGGTGCAGATTCATCAATTCTTCTGCTCTTTATTTGCTTTTTTGAAATACCTTATTGTAAGCAGAACGAGAAAAACGCCGATAATCGGGAATAGTGCACTTACAAGCATACCTGCCTTCATACCTATCTGCTCGGGGCTGAGATTCATTGAAGAGCCAAGCTTCAATGCAAAGCTGCTTGCCGCAACACTATCGACAACAATACCCATAAGCTGAGGTGCAAGGGATGAGCCGAAATCGCCGCCTGCCGCCATAAGTGCATACGCCGCAACACCAACGCCCGGGATGTTTTCCTCCATCATAATAAGTGAGCCGGGCCAGAGCATTGATGCACAGAGTCCCGTTGCAATACACGCAGCAAATGCTATTATTACATTATCCGAAATACCTGCCGTTATGTAGCATACGCAAGCACCTGTCATACCGAGCACCAGGACTCTCATTATATTCTTGCCGCAATTTGCATAAAGAAGTCTTCCGGCTCCGAGAAATACTGCAAACATCGCCATACCGAGTATGTCGCCAAGTGCCTTTTCAACGCGAAGTGCACTTTCCAGATATCCCGAAACCCAGTTAACCATTACATTTTCGGCGCAGGCACCAAAGAAAATACATCCGACACAAAGAGCAAGTCCGGCTGTCCTTTTTTTCGACCTTTCTGTGCCCTTCTGTGCACTGTCCGAGCCGCTTATATCCGGCACGGGTGAAAGCATAAAGAGCACTGCCGAAATTATGGGCAGAAGTGCAAGGACAAACGTCAGGTACATCCAGTTTTCGTTACCGATTATATGAAGCGAAAGGGTACTGATAACGATAAGTACAAAAACGCCCACGGCATAGAGCGAGTGAAGGAAGCTCATTTCCTTTTGGGGATTATCCGAAGGAATTGCCGCAATTATCGGGCTCAGAAGCACCTCGGAAAGACCTGCCGAAACAGAAAAAATCACAGTTCCAGCAACAAGTCCGAGATATGCAAAATCAGGAAACAATGTCGGTACAAGGGCATATATAAAAAGACCGAGAGAGGTAATAAGAGGCATAACCCTTACCGTCTTTTTTACGTTGAAATGCTTTGAGAAGAATGTAAAAATCAAATCTATTGCAAGCTGGGTACAGAAATTCACAAGCACAAGAGTGCCGAGAAGTGTCCAGGATACGCCGTACATCTTATTGAAGGTGACAAAAAGAATCGGAGGAAGGCAGAATACGGTAGACATCGTGAAATACGACGAATGACAGGCAAGTTTTGTTCTTTTAAAGTTTTGTGAAGACATCGGCATTTCCTCCCGTTAGTCGGTTTTCAAGCTTCAGTAAGTATATCATAAAGCTTCGGTGATTGCAAGGCATTTATTACTTTTTTATACAGCTGCACAGTTTAAACCTGCTTCTTTCAAACTCAATAAGTCCTTCATTTCTCATTTTGCACAGCTCGTTTGACATAGCGCTTCTGTCTACCGACAAAAAATCTGCAAGCTGCTGGCGGTTGAAGGGTATTGTAAACTCGCTTCTTGCACACATTTTTGACTGCTCTGAAAGATAGGAGATAAGCTTTTCACGTGTGGAACGCTGAGATATATGCCCAAGCTTTCTGACAAGCCTTCTGTTTTTTTCGCAAACGGCAAAAAACACATTCTGCACCACCATCGAATGAAACACGCAGGCAGAGGAACAGGTTGTAATAATTTTCTTTACGTCAAAAAATATCACCGTACTGTCTTCGAGTGCCGCAACATCGTTAAGGCTGACCCCGCTTTGGGGTGAAATATAAGCCTCGCCGAACATTTCACCGACAGAAATATCACCAAGGATACTGCGGTTACCCCAGTAATCATCGGTCTGTATATGAAGGCTTCCCCTTACTAGAACAGAAATATCCGAAATCCTTTGTCCCTGTCTTATGACATATTCTCCTTTTTTATATTCTGCTTTTCTCGCATTAAGGCAAGAAATCATAGACTCTATCTCATTTTCATTTACACCAAAAAACAGCTTTGTTTTTTTTAGAACTTCTATATATTTCTTCATAATTTACTCACTTTCGTTGTAAAAACAACAGATTTGTTAAAACTATTATATTATAATTATGTCAGCAAATCAAGAGAGGAGTACATAAAATGATAAGAAAAATAATAAAGATAGACAAGGAAAAATGCAACGGATGCGGTGCCTGTGCAAGGGCCTGCCACGAAGGTGCCATAGAAATGATTGACGGAAAAGCACATCTTACACGTGAGGACTACTGCGACGGTCTCGGCGACTGTCTTCCTGCCTGCCCTGTAGATGCAATAAGCTTTGAAGAAAGAGAAGCCCCGGCATATAATGAAAAGGCAGTGCTCGAAGCCAAAAAGCAAAAGCAAAAGCTTCCCTGCGGCTGTCCCGGTACTGCATCAAAGGCAATAAAAAGGGATGCTTGTCAGAAACCCGAACACACAAATATTCAGAGTCAGCTTTTGCAGTGGCCTGTACAAATAAAGCTTGTACCCGTAAATGCACCGTATTTTGAAAATGCAAACCTGCTTATTGCCGCCGACTGTACGGCATATGCCTACGGCAATTTCCACAACGAATTTATTCGCAACCACGTAACACTTATCGGTTGTCCAAAGCTTGACGAAGGTGACTACTCAGAAAAGCTTACTGCCATTATAGCCAACAACGACATTAAGAGCGTAACCGTCGTCAGAATGGAGGTGCCCTGCTGCGGCGGAATTGAAAACGCAGTAAAACGGGCGCTTATGGCAAGCGGAAAGTTTATTCCCTGGAGAGTAGTTACAATTTCCACAAGCGGAGAAATACTCGACTGATACACAAAGGCTCTGCCGTACGGCAGAGCCTTTATTATTCTTCAAGCCAATCATATGCAAGTCTCGGATTTCCGTCTTTGAGATAAATTATTCCCGCATACTCAAAGCCGCACCTTCCGACAGCCTTCTGCATAGGCTTATTATCCTCGTGGGTATCCACTCTCAGGTGGCTGTACTTTCCTCTGGCAAAGTCAAAGCATTCACGCATAACGCCCCTTTTTGTGCCATTACCCGCGATTCTGTGAATGGTACCGTAAGGGGTGTTTTTTCTCCACGTTCCCTCGATATGGCCGTAGGTTTCATCATCACCGCCTATAAGAGCAAAGACACCGTAAGCCTCTTCCTTCTCCACCATTACAAAGAGGTGTCCCTTTGCGATGTCGTCAAGAAGTGTATTCTCATCGGGATATGAGCCGTTCCACTGATTGGGGTTTCCGTGTGAGTGCATAAACTCCTTTGCAGATGCGTATATTCCGAGTATTTGCTGTAAATCGTTCTTTGTTGCTTGTCTTATCATAGTTTTTCCTTTCGACCGTGCTTTTGGGGATATTATAGCATATAAAAAGGCTTTGTTCAAGAAAAACGTTCGTTACAGATGAAAAAGACGGAATCAGAGCTTTCGCCTTTTTATCATTTTTCAAAGCAAATCCATTACAGGTTAACAGCTTCAAGATTCTGCAACAAAACCAATTTCCCCCGCATAGTATTTTGAAACATCATTTCCGCAATCATTAAAATACCACTCTCCGTTAACATAAAACAACATAAGAAATTCTTCCGAAGTACCGTCGGCTTCATAATATGACAGTTCGCCGGAATACCATTTCACATACGATATTGTCTGACCGTCATTCCAACGACTTGTATCCCAACTGTCGGAATTTCTTTCCGCACTCACCCACATAACTCTTATACCGTTTTCATAAGCCATATTGCACAATTGGGTAAATTCTTCTTCAGAATTAACAGAGGCTAAACGAGAATTGTTGTTCCTCGCATACTCATCAGCCTCATACCAAGTGAAATCGCCTTTGAACACCTCGTATGTCGACGGTTTTGCGTCACCACTGTCCGGAGACTGCCAAGAATTCCCGTTATCCGTGATTGCACCCCATATAATGACTGCAATTAAAATATTGAAGAATGCTAAATGTAGTACTCCCATTTCTGTATATCTTCTGAAGAGAGTATGAAAGAAAAGATTTTTTCAAAAAATGAAAAGCTATCACTTTTCCCTTTCGGTTTCGCTCATATCAAAAATAAAACGAAAGAAAAAGATGAATAAGCGGCACACTTGCATTCAAAAAAAGTTTCCGGTGAAACTTTTCTATTTTGTAGCTCATTTTGCTTATATCTATAAAGGTCTAAAAAAAGAGCCGTTTTAATTGACATACATATAGTAAAAATGGTATAATTTAGAAGAAATAATCATAAAAAATACAAATAGGTGAAAACATGAAAAACATATTTGAACTTCTTAAAAATCCGCCGTCTCAATACAGACCCGTGCCCTTCTGGTCGTGGAACTCGAGGCTTGAATGCAACGAGACAAGATGGCAGATTAACGAAATGAAAAAAGTCGGCATGGGCGGTTATTTTATGCACGCAAGAGGCGGTCTTAGGACAGAGTATCTTGGAAAAGAGTGGATGGAAAATGTCAGAGCCGCAATAGATGAGGGCAGAAAGCTTGATATGAATTCCTGGGGTTATGACGAAAACGGCTGGCCCAGTGGCTTTGGCTCGGATGTTGTCAACAGCCTTGGTGTGGAATATCAGCAAAAAGCGTTGAAATGCGAAATTGTTGAAGAGGCAAAGCATACCGAAACAACAATTATAAATAACGTTCTTCCCTACGGAAGAATTGCTCATTTTTATTATGAAGTAAACCCCTTTTATGTTGACGTTGTAGACGGTAAGGTTGTAGATGAATTCATTAAGTCAACACACGAAAAATATAAAAAAGAACTCGGCGATAACTTTAAGGATATGAGAGGCTTTTTCACCGATGAACCTCAGATTTCAAAGGGAACTATTTCCTGGTCCTTTACCTATGAAGAGGAATACAAAAAGGCTTATGGCGAATCACTTCTTCCCAAGCTTTATGACCTTTTCAGTGCCGATAAGAGTGGTATTGAAACCCGTTTTAAGTTCTGGAAGATGGTAACAAGACTGTTTTCTCAGAACTATATGGGTAAAATCTGTGATTGGTGCGATAAGAACGGCGTTGAACTCACAGGTCACTTGGTTAGCGAAGACTTTCTTACTGTTCAGACAGAGGCAAGCGGCTCAACAATGGCTCACTATGAGTATATGCATATACCCGGAGTTGATAAGCTTGGCAGAGATCCTGTCCGTTCTCTTCTCGTACCTCAGGTATGCTCGGTTGCGGCACAGCTTGGTAAAAAGCAGATACTTACCGAAAGCTTTGCACTGTGCGGCTGGGATGTTACCTTTGAAAACCTAAAGCATATTTATGAGTGGCAGATGGTAAAAGGCGTAAACCTTTTGTGCCAGCACCTTTCGGGATATTCGCTTGAAGGCATCAGAAAGCGTGACTATCCTTCAGGGCACTTCTATCAGAACCCCTGGTGGAATGACTACAAAGATTTCAATGACTTTGTAAGCAGAATGGGCGTGCTTCTTTCCGAGGGTGAAATTGTATGCGATGTTCTTGTGCTTCATCCTCTTTCAACAGCATGGATTAACAGTGCGGTTGAAATGGGACGAGAAACTATTTTAAAATATAATGGTAAAATTGTTGAGTTGTGCAACAGACTTGATGAAAATCAAATCCTCTTCCATTTTGGTGACGATACAATAATGAGCAGACACGCAAGCGTTGAAGGCGATAAACTGAAGGTCGGTAAAATGAGCTATAGCACAGTAATTGTTCCTCCCGGCCAGGTGCTTGACAGAAACACCTTTGAGCTTATCAAACGTTTTTCCGGCAACGGTGGGAAGCTTATTTTTGTCGACGAAATTCCTTCGTATATTGAAGGTGTTGAAAGCGATGAGGTAAAGAAACTTTGCCGTGAGTTTGTAAATGACGACAGGGAGCTTATCTCACACATTCCCGAGGGCAGAGTTTACTGTAAGCTTTCGGATAAAGACGGCAATGGTGTCGACATTCAGCTTTGCTACAGAAAATTTGATGATTTTGAAATGTACTATTTCGTCAACACCTTCGCAGATACAACTGATGCGGTAATCAAGATGCACGGTAAATCCTGTGCAAGATTTGACTACCTTACAGGTGAAACCGTTCCCTGTAACTTCGAGGAAAAGAACGGTGTTCTTACTGTGGAGCACACAATTCATAAAATGGGTTCGGTTGTATACTTTGTCGCAAAGGATGATAGATATAAGAGTACAGGCTGTAATGAAAAGCCTGCAAACTCCATTAACAATGCACTGCGAGGAGAATGGCTCATTTCAAAGTGCGACGATAATGTTTTTACCCTTGACAGATGCGACGTTTACTTTGATGGCGAGCTTTATGAAAAGAAGATTTTTCTTCCCGATATTCAGGAGATTGCCTGCTCATATAAGAAAAAAGTGAAGGTCGCAATGGATTTTGACGTAGATTTTACAAAAAAGCCCGTTGATAAGATGTGCCTCGTTATTGAAAGACCCGAAAACTTCACCATTTACATAAACGGTAAAGTTGTAAAGCAAAACGAGATAGGCTATTACCGTGATAAATCCTTCAAGATGCTTGACATCACGGGTCTCTTTGAGGTTGGTTATAATATACTTACCCTTGAATGTGATTTTGTTCAAAGCGATGAAACCTACGATATCATTGGCAAATGCATAAAATTTGAAACGGTAAAGAATAAGCTTTGCTATGATATGGAAATAGAGCCTATATACCTTGTGGGGGATTTCGGGGTAACGCTTCGCGGCGAGTACAGAGATATTGAGGACGATTCGGTTATTGCTGACGGAAAATTTGAGCTTATAGAGCACCAAAGTCTTGTAAGCGACGGCAACCTTGTAACTCAGGGATTCCCCTTCTTCGCAGGAAGTATGACACTTTCTAAAACAATTACCCTTTCAAAGGACGAAATTTCAGGCAGAAGCATTGATTTTTCAAGACTGTGTGCAACTGTTACAAAACTTACAGTCAACGGCAAGACATTGCCCTCCATGTATTGGGCACCTTACAGCTTCAATCTTGACGGGCTTCTTGTCGAAGGAGAGAATAGCTTTGAAATTGAGCTTGTAGGCAGCTTCAGGAATATGCTCGGTCCGCACCACCACGGCAGAAATCGTACCGATACAACTCCCGGCTCATTTATGAGAAAAACAAAGTTCTGGACTTGGGGTAATTCCGGCAAATTCTTTGAAACATATTGCTTAACAAAGTTTGGTATTTTCTTGAAGTAAAGCAGAATATATGAAAAATCCTCGCCTGACGGCGAGGATTTCAGTTTGCAACAAAAACCGTCAGGAAACAGCCCTGACGGTTAAAGTATTATAATGCAAAATTTTTGAAACAGACTTTGTTTTAAAAGTTAATTAGTCCTTATTATAGGAAATCATATTAAAGTCTTTGATTTCAACGGTACAGTCGTAGTTACCCCACACCTCAAAGCCTATATTACCGCCGCCGATGTACATTTCCTCCTTTGAAACCTGAACGCCAAACACATTATCTCTGTTTGCCCATTCAATAGCTCTTTCTATATGAGGCGTAACATCAAGTCTTATGCTCTTCCATTCATCTCCTACAACAATTTCATCCTTTGCGGGGTTGAAGGAATTTTCAACGCCGCCGAAAATTGCTGCCTGAGGTATTCTATACATATACTGCTGACCTGCAGATTCGGGTGACCAGCTTGGTGTTGTATGTGTACTTCCCGTAAGCTTACCTAAAAGGTTAAGCCCGAAATAAATTCTCTGACCGGGTGCCTTATCGGTCATAAGGTAGAAGTAAGCAAAATATCCGCATTCGTTTTCTCCCTCGGTGTTGAGTGTATCCTTGAAATCGGTTATTCTCATATCGAGCTCAACAAACATCTTATCTGCTGAAAGCGTATTCTTTTGCTTATCAATAACACTTGTTGCGCTGTTCTGCTCAAGAAGAAGGTGCGGCCACCAGGTTTCATGGTTGATGTAATGAGTCTCACCGTTATGAACCTTCGTTGCATCAACTCTCATAGAAATGGACTTTTCCTCGGGGTTATAAATAACAGTATTTATGCCCTTGTCATCCTTTAGTGTGTACTTATCGGTTGCAGTGTCCCTGTTTTCAATAAGGTCATACAGACTCCACCAGGGTGCTATACCCCAGGAAGGTTCTTTTTCGGTTTCAACATAATCCGTAAACTTGCCGTGATTAAAGCCTACTGACTGATCCTGCTTTGCGACATAAAAGCCGTTTTCAAAGCCTTCATCGGAGAGAAGCTCTGTTGAAGTAAAGCCGTTTGCCGTAAGCACCTCATGTGATGCGTTATAGTAGGGGTCGGAATCACAAATTCTGATATAGTCGATTGTGTAAATGCCGTTTGTATTTGCAGGGTCAAAGCGGAAGGAGTCGATTATACCCTTCCAGTCGGGGTCCATTCTAAGGTCAACCTCCATTACATACCAGCCTGCAGGGTCGACATAGCTATATGCTTCAAATTCCTGATGGACGGATTGTACCTCATTAAACTTGGCATCATTTGCGGTTTTATAATAGAAGTCGAACCTTGTACTGTCGATACTGTCGATAAAATCAATCTTCATTCTTACCTTAAGATTGGTATATCGTGAGGTGTCAATGCTGAGATTGCTTACGGTAATCTGCGGGTCATAACGGGGAGTATGTTTTTCACCCATATCCTTTGCTTCAATTACAAGCGCACCGTTTACAATTTTTGCACTTGACGCCACGAAAGACAGTCCGTCAAGGTCAGACGGGTCATCAAACTCAAGGTCATATTCACTTCCCTGCTTTGACCAGTCGGCATCAACCTCTCCCTTTACTCTGTTTTCGGGGATAGCAGCTCTGTTGATAATTGCCGCAACCTCTGAACGCTTGATATCAGCACCGGCATTGAAATTGCCGTTTGTATCACCGAGAAGAACGCCTGCTTTATAGAGCATAAGGTAAACGTCTGCATTCTTGGAATCTCTTACAATATCGGGAATACCCTTTACATCATTGATGGGAGTAAAGTAGTCCTCAGGAAGGGCTGCGGCGAAAAGGTCGCACATTTCAGCTCTTGTGATATTTCTGTTATATTCATTGGAGAAGAATCTTTCATTTTCCATAAGGTGATTATCGACGGCATAGTCGATGTACATATCATACCACTTTTCATCCTTCTTTGCTTCTTCATCATCAGCTTTTTCAAGAATGATATAATCAATGTAATAAACACCGTTATTATCCGTAGGGTCAAAGCGGATTGAGGTAATGGTATCAGCCCAGTTATCGTTCGTCAGGTCTACCTCGAACTCAAACCATTCACTCATATCAATATTTCTTACTTTTGCGATAAAGCATCTGTCGGCGGTGTAATTGGGATACTGTGACGTTGTGAAATAAATCTGCACATTTTCCCATCTGGCTGCATCGGGATTGGTATTGGGAAGAAAATCTCTCTTCATTCGGAACTTGAGCTTTGTATAATCCTTAGCCACAAGATTTAAGCCCGCAAACTTAACACCTGGGTCATAGAGACCGTTTGAAAGTGGGGCACCTGCTCGTACAACAAGAACTCCGTCCACTATTTCGCCGTCAGCATGGAGAAAGCTTATTCCATCATCGTTTCTTGCACCGTGTCCCGACATATCGACAATTTCTTTATCTCCGTCAAAATCAATGCGGAAATCATCACTGTCCTCGGGTCTCGGAGTTACCTCTGTACCGTTATAAATTGCATGAAGGCGGGCTGCCATTGTGATACCTTCAACGACTGTTACGTTACCGTTGGGGTCAAAGGTGTTTGCAGATTTACCGTTCATAAAGCCAAGCTCATAGGCCATTTTAACATTTTCTGCGTACCAGGATGTTTCTTTGACATCGGTAAAATTATTGTCATAGGTATTAACCCTTTCGAATGCAGCAGATGCACATATTGAAAGTGTCAAAGCTGCCAAAAGACTTACCAAAAGTTTTTTCATAGCATTTTCTCCTTCTTGTATATGTTTTTGAGAAAAAAGATAAAACACATCTTGTATTCTCAGATTACATTTCAATAATAGCATAGGACAAATGTTTTTTAAATGTACTATTTTAAAAAATACAGTTAATAGTAGTGCTATTTTAAAAAATCGCAAAAAAACACCGTCAATAATATGTTTTTTTTAATTTCACTGTTGATTTTTCGCCCGTTGTTATATATAATTATCTTATAAGCAACTCGTTCAAAAAATATTTAAAGGGTGTGACTTTATGTATTTTGATACGAATGATAATGCCAGTATTCACTACTTTGTTTTTTCGAAAAGAAAAAACATCTTTGCTCTGTATCACGAAAACGTTAGGTGGACCGACATTACATTTTGTCTTGAGGAAAGAATGCATTATCTTATTAACGGTGAACATATTTATGTTGAGCCGGGTGATGCAATAATAATTCCTTCAGGTACTACCTATGAGCGCTTTTTCAACCCAAATCCCGCATATTATGCAAGTATAAACATTCTCCTTGACAAGGAATGGGATTATCCCATTCACGGAGTTTTAAAAGGTTGTGTAAACAGTGAAATAATCGAGCTTCTTGGAAAATTAAAAAATGACTATTTTACGCCATCAGCGAGAAGCAATGAAAAATGTCTGTCAACGCTTTTATACATATGCAACCTTCTTGAAGAGAAAACCATAGACCATGAAAGCTACCGCATTCGGCTTATCAAGCAATATATTTCAAAAAATATTTCAAAAACAATAACACTTGACAAGATTGCAGGTGTTGTCCATATTGCACCGCAATATGTATGTAATTTATTTAAAAAAGAGACGGGCATGACGCTTACCGAATATATTAACCGCGAAAGAATATCCATTGCAAAGCGAATGTTTCCCGTGGAAGGTGTGCCTCTGTATCAAATTTCAAAAGAATGCGGATTCAAGGACTACAACCATTTTTCCCATACCTTTAAGAAAATAGTTGGCGTATCGCCTGCAGAGTACAAACGGGCAAAACAATCAAGCAACACACAATAGATTATAAAAACTAAGGAGCTGAAAAACAGCTCCTTAATTATTTTTGCGGTTATTATTTGTTATAAGCAATCATATTGAAGTTTTTGATTTCAACGGTGCAGTCATAGTTACCCAACACCTCAAAGCCTATATTACCGCCGCCGAAGTACATATCCTCAATTGTAACCGGCGTTCCGAACGCATTATAGCTGTTAGCCCATTCAACGGCTCTTTCGATGTGATGTGTTACGTCTACTCTCAAATGCTTCCAGTCTTCACCGACAACTATCTGTTCTGCCGCAGGATTGAATGAATTTTCCACTCCGTCAAATACTGCCGCCTGAGGAACTCTGTACATATACTGATTACCTGCAGATTCAGGCGAGAAGGTGGGTGTTGTAGATGTGCTTCCTGTAAGCTTACCTAAAAGGTTAAGCCCGAAATAAATTTTCTGACCGGGTGCCTTATCGGTCATAAGGTAGAAGTAAGCAAAATATCCGCATTGGTTTTCTCCCTCGGTGTTGAGTGTATCCTTGAAATCGGTTATTCTCATATCGAGCTCGATGAACATTTTATCGGATGCCGCCGTATTCTTTTGCTTATCAATAACACTTGTTGTGCTGTTCTGCTCAAGAAGAAGATGCGGCCACCAGGTTTCGTGGTTAACGTAATGAGGCTCACCGTTATGAACCTTCGTTGCATCAACTCTCATAGAAATGGACTTTTCATCGGGGTTATAAATAACGGTATTTATGCCCTTGTCATCCTTTAGTGTGTACTTATCGGTTGTAGTGTCCCTGTTTTCAATAAGGTCATACAGACTCCACCAGGGTGCTATACCCCAAGAAGGTTCTTCGCCGGTTTCAACATAATCCGTAAACGTGCCGTGACTAAAACCTACAGATTGGTCCTGCTTTGCGACATAAAAGCCGTTTTCAAAGCCTTCATCGGAAAGAAGCTCTGTTGAAGTAAAGCCGTTTGCCGTAAGCTCCTCATGTGATGCCTTGAAATACGGGTCGGTATTGGCAAATCTGATATAGTCAATTGTATAGACGGCATTTGTGTTACCCGGATCAAAACGAACAGCAGATATATCTCCCTTCCACTCGGGGTCAAATCTCAAATCCGCCTCTATGACATACCAGCCGGCAGGATCAACATAGCTGTAATCAGATATAGACTGACGATAAGATTTTGTTTCGGTAAATTTTGCATCGCCCTCGTTCTTGAAGTATACATCAAACTTAGTGCTTGTCGCATCTCCGATATAATCAACCTTCATTCTGATCTGCAGCTTTGCACAGTTTACGGCATTAAAGTTGAGATTATCTATGGTGATTCTCGGGTCATATCTTACTGCAGCGTTTTCGCCATCATCCTTTGGGGTAAGGACAAGTGCTCCGTTTTCGATTGATGTGCTGTCTGCATAATAAGTCAGAGATGTAAGATATGATGTGTCATCAAATTCAATATCATAAGATTCACCCTGCTGTGACCAGTTGCAGGAAACGCTGCCCTGCAGTCTGTTTGCAGGATTTAATGCCCTGTCTACAAGCTCCAATGCCTCAAGACGTGTAACAGAAGCATCTGCATTAAAGTTACCGGATGAATCACCGAGATATACGCCGGCTTTATAGAGCATAAGATATACATCTGCGTTTTTACTGTCACGAAGCACATCGGGAATACCCTTTATGTCGTTGATTGAAGTATAGTGGCTTTCGGGAAGTGCACCTGTAATAAGATCGCACATTTCAGCCTTCGTGATATTTCTCGTATAATCGCTGTAGTAGAACTTTTCCTTTTCCATAATTCCGTTATCTACAGCATAGTCAAAATACATATCATACCACATTTCATTGTTATACTTGTCACTCTGCTCAAAAATCATCCAATCGATATAATAAATACCGTTATTGTTTGTCGTGTCAAAGCGTAATGAGGTTATGGTATCCGCCCAGTATTCATTTTCTGAAAATTCAAATTCAACCTCAAACCAATCGGTAAGGTCAGAAATATCATTAATGTCCACACTTACGCTCTTTTCCTCGGATACGGACGGTTCCTTTGAGGTTGTAAAGAATGCCTGCAGGACTTCCTTTCTCGGATTGTCGGGGTATACATTGGGAAGATAATCTCTTTTCATACAGACGGTGAGCTTATTTATTCTTCTGGCATCAAGCTCAAGACCTTCAAAGTAGATTTGGGGGTCATAATTGTTATTTGAAAGAGGTGCATCGGGCTGTACGACAAGAATCTCGTCAACAATTTCACCTGTTGCACATTTAAAGCTTATACCGTTATCATTTCTTGCACCGTTGCCTGACATATCTACAATTTCCATATCGCCGTCAAACTCAATGGCAAAAATGTTGTCGACTGTCTCTCTCGGCTCAACCTCCGTGTTATTATAGTCGGCGTGAAGAGCAGCCACTCTTGCTACACCCTCGACAACGGTAATTTGCTCATTGAGACCGAGAATGTCGTTGATATAGTTTTTGTAATCTGCATCAAGAGATTCGTATACCTCAGTATTATTCTTGATTGCTGTTGCCACCTCGAACATAGATGTTGACATAGGCTCACCGTAGTAGTAATTTGATCCGTTCGATACGAAGGGGCGCATAATAATCTTTTTTTCGTAATTTTCAGGACTAATGTTATAAACAACTGCAGTATAAAGCAGAGCCTCATCATCAGTGGCATTGAAGTATTGCACAGGATCTGTGCCATTAACTCTCTTATATGCAACTTGAACCCTTGAAGATCCGGAGACAACATCTGTTACATCAAGGTCTGTCATTTCTTTGCCGTTTTTTACCACCCAGTAATCATAGGAGGAAATTACCCAACCAATATCTACTGCCTCTTTGTCTGTTGCACTTGTTACCGATGCCTTAAAACGGACACCGTTGTATGTTGCACCGCTGCCGTCGAATCTCAAGCTGTATTCGCCCGCCTTTGATGCAGGAGCTGATATCTGGGGAGCAAAGCCCACAAATCTGATATAGTCGATATCAACCGACGAGCCGTTATTACAGGTTGCCGGTAGGTCAAAGCGTATACCGTTAAGATTCTTCATATCTGCCTGCTTTGCAGTAAATCTGTCGGCTGTGATTTTAATTGTCTGCCACTGACCCGCAGTAGATACTACATCACATTTGTCACTCAGCGAAAGATTACCCCAAGCAGTCGTTTCATCTGTTGTAAAGTAGAAATAAGGAAGGCTCTGGGTGGCTGTAGATGTACGTGAGGTGTTGTCAGTATCTGTAAAGGTACCTGCCTCAAAGCCGTTGACTCTTACTCTGAGTTCAACATAGTTAAGGTCTTCAATGGCAAGCATAACATCATCAGCCGCACCGCCAAGACCGGGTATTACAAAGAAAGGGTTATATACACACTTGCCCTCACCGGGATTAAATTCAAAGTGAAGGTATCCGTCTTCATTGAAGGAACGTGTGTATTTTCCGCCTGTATATTTTGAGTCGCTTGATACAATTGTGCTGTTCAGTGCACTCGGAGATGTAAATTCAGAAGAATAATTGTCGAGAATACGGTAGACAGATTGCCATACACAGTAGAGGGTTGTATCCTCTGTAAAGGCCGTTTCTTCGTCAAGAATGTCTCCGCCCTCTGTCAAAGAAAGACCAACAAGCACCTTGCCTGCGATTTCTTCTGTACCAATCTGTGCCATAAGGTCAGAAACGGATACTGTACCCGGAAGCACCTTTGTTGTCCTGTTACCGAAACCGGAAGCCCCGATGTCGGTAAAGTCAATCGTCAAGCCTACCTGCTTTACTGTTTCTTTACCTATGAAACGGATATAGTCGATATCAATGGATGTGCCTGCAAGCATACCGAAGCCAAAGTCAAATCTTATACCGTTAAGGTTTGTGGTATCTGCAGAGAACTGCGATGCATCAATTTTAAATGTATGCCATTCTCCAAGATATTCGGAAATATCAATACTATTCCCTACATAGGCGCTTCCCCAAGTTGCAACATTTTCGTTTGTGTAGAACATGCCGGGGAAGTTTGCCGTTCCGATTTCGGTAGCAAAGTCACTCTTATAAACATCGTCTGCGTTGATTCTTGCTCTTATTTCCATATAGTCAAGTGAGCCTGCAGGGATGTAAACGTCGTCGGCTCTTGCACCGAGACCGGTCACCTCAAAGCCTGAGTCATAGGTGTTGGATGTAAAGTTAAAGGTGATATATCCATCGTCATTATGGGAGAATGAAGAAAGGTTTCTGAGAGATGCGGGAATTGCGTTTAATTCCTCTTTATTTGTAAACTCAGAGCTATACTGACTCAGGATATTGGGAAGACCCCAAATTGCATAGAGTTTGCCACCTGATGTTATAATGGAATCCTTTGCAATGGCTTCGCCGTTCTTCGTATAGGAAAGACCGGTGATGATTTTACCTGCAAAGTCCCTGCCGTCACTTGCCGCCGCAATGAGATTTTCTACTGTTGCCTTGTAGCCTTCAAGAACAATGTCTGCACATTCGCCGTCAAAAGCTTCGTCTGCAGAAAAATCAACTGATACTTTGACCTCGGAAGGTACCCACCAGAGCTTTACATTGTCTATGGCAAAGGTATCTCCGCTTACTGCGGTAGTATCAAGCTTCATCTTTGTTCTTGTGATTTGAGAAAGAGAAGTGATAGTGCCATTGTCGTTGGAGCCGAATTCCTCTGCAGTGCAGACCGACATATGCTGTCCCCACGCACCCTTTGCAGGAGCAAACTGTTTACCGGTGCCTTCGACTGTAAGAATACCCTCGGCAGAGAATGTTACCTTATGGTTGGCAGAATCCGAGCCGTTGAGAAGGTCATATTCAAAAATAAACTGACCTGATTCGTAATAATCAAATTTGCTGTTATTTAAAATTGTGCTGTCAATAAATGCGTTTTTACCGCCGTTGCAGCTGAAATAAACAACGTTATTATTATTGCCGCCGTCAGCACCAATCGTATATTCAATATACTTACCATGTGCAGTATCCTCTTTAACTACAACAGATGTAAGGTTATCCTTGCCGCCTGCAAAGCCGATTTTAATGTCATGTGTGCCGAGAATATCGGTGTTAAGTGTACCGCCCGCAGCACTTGCCAGAACGCTTAACGTCTTTGCGTCTGCAAATTCAGTACCTGCCACAAGGTTTTCAAAGTCTACCTCAAAAATAAGCTCGCCGTAAGTACCGATATAAGGACTTGTATGCTTTTCCCAAACGGGATAGAGTGTCATTTCCGAGGTGATCCAAAGACCGTCACTTACAACCTCGCCGTCTTTGGCTGTCTTGATGCCTGTAATGAAAAATCCGTTATCATAGTATGCGCCATTTTCCATAAGGGCTTCGGTAATGTCTGAAATTGTATAATAACCTGTTTCGAGTGTATATTCCTCGGGAGAAGCACCTTCACAGTACTCTGAATTATCAAGGTAAACCGATGTATCAGAAGGCATCCACCAAAGTGCTACATTATCAATGCCTATAACATCGCCCGTCTCAAGGCTTGTTGTAAACTGGTTATAGTTTGAAGAGCAAGCCGTATCTGCAACACCTATTGTTGACCATGTGCCAAGCACCGCTTCTTCATAGCAGACTGCCGTGTGGTTATATTTTTCTGTATTATCGCTATCGGTAGTATCATTGAAGTTTGCGCCCGTAATGGGAGAAGTGTTACTTGCAGAAAGAACATCTGCTGTCATTACAATCTTGCCCGTTGTCCAGTAGTCATCATCTGTTGTTCCGGAATTATTAATATACTTTACAAGGGGATATCCTGAATATGTTCTGATACCGAAAAGCGGATTATCACGGATTGCCGTAAGCTCAAGATAGATATCGCCGTCGCCCTTGTCCTTTGCCATAATTGTTGCATAAGGATTATCGTTTGTATAGGCGTGGAAGAAGGGAACATTGATATTTGCCGATTTTATGTAATCCTTGCCTGTTACGAGCGTACCGCCCAAATACTCGAGAGAATCAGAACGTCCCGAAGCGTCAATAGGTTTATCGGCAAAATCAGAGTAATCTGTATTTGCAGTAAGTTTGTCAAAGTCAAAGTTTACCACAAGATTTCCGTACTTACTTATTGTGGGATCCTTTTCATAAACGGGATAAAGGGTTGTATCCTGCGTAAATCTAATGTAGTCGCCGCCAATTGCTTCGCCGCCCTTTGTTTTTGAAAGACCTGTAATAATGTAGCCCGAAACGTCAGGAAGGTCTGCAGCTTCAACAAGCACCTCGGCAGAGCAGCCGATTGTACCAAAATCAAATCCTGCATCATCTAAGCCAAGCTCCGACATATCAACCGTGATATTTACAGTCTTGGGAAGCCAGTAAAGTCTGATGTTATCAATACCGATAACATCGGAACCCATATTGGTTATGGGATTGAACTTAACCTGATTTACTTCTGTAATTGAGCTTATAAAGTAACCGTTTGAGTTTGCAACCTTATCAAGAGTCGCCGCATCACCGTATTCGGCAACAATAGTACTCCATGAGCCCTTTACAGGCTTCTTGACAACTCTGCCTGTATCTTCACACGCTTCATCACCGTTTGTGTGGTTGAACACAACGTTAAAGGGATTATCTGTTGCAGCATCGCTTTCAAGAAGGAGATCCGCTGTCACAACAAAGTTACCGTCGGTATTGACAAAACTGTTTGCACCGCTGGTAGTCGTAAGCATCCACTGCTGGAAGGTTCCTGTGTCAGCAGGACCGGTGTAGCTGATATACCGGTTTGTACCATCGACAACAACAGAGCCGACAGCTGCGGTATATGAGCTGTAGATGTTGTTTCTGAAGCGGAAACCGGATGTAGTCAGAGCCGAAAGTGCCGAATTTACTCTACCACCCAAATTATTGACATTCATTTCCGAATATGCTGAAAAATTGGTCGTAGCAGCAGATATGGTATTAAAATCCACCTCTGCTACAAGTGTGCCGTAGTCTTCATTGAACCAGTCGTCTGCAGAAAGTTGTGTTATGATCTCTGTTCTTTGTACCGGTTCTGCAGGTGCATCAATTACCGTATCGGCAACTGTAACGGCCATAGGCACCGCAGAACTCACTGTTGAAAACACCATAAGAGCCGCGAGAAAAACACTTAAAAATTTTCTCATTTTGAAATCTCCTTTATATTTTGGATTTTTAACTGTAAATAACGGGAGTTATTCCTTTCAAAGGTCTTCTCCGTCAATCAACACTTCGCTGCTCATAAGAATAATTTCGCTTAACAGTTCTGTGACATCCACCATCGGAGAAAGATACTTTTTCTTCACTCTCTTCACTCCCATCCAACATCATTTTGTTAATAATTATTGAAAAATTGACATAGCCAAAAACTCATACTGTACAATTTGATAATAGCATATGAAAATCGCTTTTGGTACTTGCGTTTTTAAGAAAAACGGGCGAAAGTAGTGTTATTTTAAAAAAACAGCGAATAATTGATAAATGGATTATGTTTTTTTTAATCTTAAATTTGCATAATTCAAAATCATAAACACGCCGCATGTTTAATTGTTTAAAGCTATCATATACGGATATCCCCTCAAAGAAAGCGAGATGAAGTATATAATATACATCGTACATATAGCCGTTAAAAATCTTTTGCATATAGGTTTGGGACATTACAGGCATTCCATATTGCGGATAATGCCTGATTGACTTTTGTATTCGGGTTTTAGTTTGGAGTGCAGGAATGTACTTATGGAAAAATCGGTTTTAGTGTCAATAGGTTGTCTGAACACTTCTAAAACATATTGCGTGAATTCTATTTCTCTTAGGTTTTTGCAAAACCTCGGCAAAGTATCTTTCGGCACATTACTCTCGGCATCGAAAAGTCCCGGTGTAGTCTTTGATCCAATAAGCAGTCGAGAGGGAGTTCTTATGTTGTGTATATCACCGCAAGAGGCATACCATATTGATATGTTGGTAAAGACTTCTGGACTTACAAAACAGGAGTACATAATTAAACGCTTAATGTGTGAGGACATCACAATTCACCCTAATAGTCGTATTCTAAAAATCCTCTGTCAGTATCTAACGGAACTGACAGAGGAACTGAAAAGAATTGAACATATAGGGCAGGAAGATGATGTACTTGAAAACATCACATATCTGGTTGAACTGATTGCGAAGATAAAAGACTAAACCTTGATACCGATTAAAAATTGGTAGAACACTTTACCTATTTATAAACAAAAATAAATATGCTATAATATAAATGTGAAAAGGAAATACTACTTTTCACATTCGGGGTAACACCTCGTTGTATTGAAATATTTTTGTTAAAGCCAAATAGCATAGTCCTAAAAGTTTTCATAATATCGTGTATGTACTCAACTTCATATAACTAATATAGAATTTAAAGTTTTCAAAAAATAAGCATATCACGAGAAAACAACAGACAACCGCAAAAGGCACAAAAAATGCTCTGCCATAAAAAGCAGAGCATTTTTGTTTAATATCAAGTTGTATCAGCCAAAATGGAGTGTTGTCAAAGTGTTGTCAAAACACCTTGCAGAACTCCGAAAACCCTGTAAAATAAGGCTTTTTCGAGGGTTTTGTATTATTCCCACTCTACTCCAAACCGCGTAGTTACTGTGTCTGTGAGGTTTTGAAACAGTTTTTTGGGAATAATTTCGTGATTTTTTTGCCTGATATTTTGAGTATCAAATTTTTTAGTACGATTTTGGTACGATGTTTTGTTTTGTAAATACTTGATTCATACAATCCAATTTAATCATCAGATTGTTTAACGATATCAACCACTTCGCCAAACAAATGATAGTCGTCCATAGATTTGACAGGTATTGGCTTGTATCCTGAGTTTGTAGAAACGAGAATTATTCCATCCGTCGTTTGAACAATCTTTTTACAATAGCACTTTCCATCATACCACACAATACCTTTTCGAGCATTTGCCACCTCTTCACATGATTTAACCAAGACAATATCACCATTATGTACATCAGGCTCCATACTATCTCCAGCGATTTTTACCGCAAAAGTACATTCTTGATCAGTGGTTTCATAATCGTCTGCATCAGGATTTTCATCTAAGAAGTTTCCTGTTCCTGCAGATGCCGTCATAGTAAAAAGTTTTATTGTACGAGTAGGAATACGTATAATGGTAACTGCATCTCCGTTTTTATCATACTCTGGGTCACATAGCAATGCTAGCGTATCATAGTGACGTTTGTCATGAAATTTTATAAACTCCATCAAATTGTTGAGAGTATCTGGCAAAGCAGAAATACTGTCTATATCATCTGTAAACTCTGCACTGGGGATCACTCTCAGATGCGAATGATTATTTAAAATACGCATAATAGCTCTTACAGTGCTGGATTCTCTATTATTCTCTAATTCAAGAACCTTATTAACCATTGTATCAGAAGATGGAAGTTTAAAGGTTAAAAAGCCTTCTAATACTCTGCGAGCCATATTGGGATATTGCAAGTATTCGCTAGTGTCACTCGGTGGATTTTTAACGAACTCATATATCTTTTTGAAAAGATATGCATACTCATCATGATACTGACTTATTAAGCTATCAAGATTTACCATTTGGGGTGAGTTTTCCAATCTTTGAATAATGTATTGATTTGTATTTTCACCAAACATCAACGAAAAGTCTTTTAGCAGTGCGAATTTGTGTGTAAAAATAAACACTTGTCCTACATACTGCGATTTCTCCCGAATATATCCGATTGCATTATAATAAAAATTTGAATCAAAACTAGAAATCGGGTCATCTAAAACAATTATTGTGTTACTGGCATCCGATTCCACATCTAATAGAGTATTAAAGAAATAGATTAAAGCAATAGCGTTTTCTTCACCTTTACTCAAATTTGCAGCTCTTTTTCCATTTCTTTTTATTTGGTAACCTAAGTCTGAATTTGTAAAAACCAGTTCAGCTCTCCCCATAATAAAAGCAATGTCACGATTAATTGCATCTGCCGGAATCTGTGAATTTCGTATTTCCCGCTCCAATGTAGTAATCGTTTCTTGTTTTGAGATTAAAATATCTGATTGAGTTTTTCTTTCTGTTGTTTTATCAGATATTCTTCTCTCCCATTCTTTCATTTCATCATAAAAGCGGGAAACAAGATGCTCCTCAATTTTCGTTTGAGCTTGCTTCTTACTCTCTTCAAATGCAGAAGTTTTTTTGTTGTGAGATTCAAGCAACGCTAATATCTTTTCGAAAACAGAATAATCAAAAGATAACTCGTCAACTGTTTCTTCAAATTCAATAACTAGCTCGTTGTTTATCATATCTCCCTTCTTCTTTTCAAGTATTGAAATAACGTTACTAATTACAGATTTATACTGTTCGCAAAGGCTTTCTGCTATTTTGTAAAGTTCCGAGTACTCTTGTTGAAGTTCTGGATATAACAACGCGTTATTTGGCAAATCAACCATGATTTTTTCGAACTGCTGATATTTTGTGTTTAATAAGGCAATAGCACTAACAATTTTATCTGATAGCTCTTTATATGATGTATTAAAATGCTCTCGTAGTGCTTCTAATCTGTGATGAGGTATTATACTTCCACAAAACAAACACACCTCGCTTTTTGTTTCATCATGTAATGATAAGCCACGTTCTACCCAATCACCAACAGACGCGTTTTGTTTCAGTGATTCAATTGTATTGTTAACTGGAGTTTGCCGCAAAATATCTGATATATATTCTTTAACCGTAGATTGGATAAAAGCAATCTCAAACAAAGGAATTGACGGCATCATTTGTGTTCTCACAGCAACCAAAGCCGCCTGATAATCATTTTCAGGTAGTTCCTTTTTTTGTGTCAGCTTTTGGTAAGATTCATAATACTTGTTTTTATTATATGCATTTGAGTACATGGCACTCTCTTTTATGTCACGTGCCTTTGATGTTTTATACCTATCAAATTCTTGGGTAAGTGTTTCAATTTCGGATGCAATGCGTTTAACCTTTGCTTCCTGCTCCTTTATTTCAGTTCGCATCCGTTTGACATCACTTATTTTTTCTGCTTGTTCTTTTCCAACAGAAAATATATGCTTCACAGCGTCAACATTACTAATATTTTCTTGAATGTAGTTTTGGTGAAAAACCTTGAATCGGTAAGGGATAGTGCCAATTTTGTTTTGGTCAATAATAACATTGCCAGACGCTCCATTTTCAAACATTAATGAAAATGAAGCCTCGTCTTCGGATAGAATCCCGGCTTCTAAATCTCTGTAAAAGTCGCACAGCGTTGTTT
Organism: uncultured Oscillospiraceae bacterium; assembly: GCA_964614955.1. GTDB lineage: Bacteria > Bacillota > Clostridia > Oscillospirales > CAG-382 > UMGS1387. Next base: position 48,424 of record CAZTNR010000005.1, read on the forward strand.
TACCACAACCATTCCATCCATAAATTAGATTGTATTTTTTAAACAGTTTACAATTATCTTCATCCCACTTGTAGTTCTGAAAAAAACGATATTTTTTCAGTTCCTTGATTTTTCGAAGCGAATACATAGTAGCCTCCTGAAGGAAATAATATTTCTAGTCAAATGTAAAATTTCAACAACCTCATAGGATCCTTCCTCACGATTGACAAAGTGGACAACACCCACCGACAATGATTATTTTGTTGTATTATAACTCTATTTATTGCTAAAATTCAACATATTTCTTAATTATTTGGGTTTTGCATTGATTGTTCTGCAACATTCATGAAACTTTCTGACAAGTTGAGAATTGTAATACTTTCATCTTGTCGGCCAATTTTATGAAACAAAACTATTTTCGAAAAGTAATCTCGTTTAATCCTCAATGCATCTCTACGTTGTTGTCCTACTAAACGTTCCCAAGAATCATATATAGCCTTAGGTAGTTCAAAATAATAAACTTCTCCTTTATTACTAAGCACCCACGTACTATCATTTTGAGAAGACCAATGTATTGTACAGCCATCTTCCTGCATATCATTAATATAAAAATTTGCATCTGTTTGCTCTGCTTTTAGTAAAAAAAGAAGTGTTCCATCTTCCAGTAAACCAATCGTCATTTGACGTTCAATCGCTTCTATTTCCTCAAAGTAAGTACTCCACTCATTACAATTAAAACGTTCTTGATAAACACGCTGTTCCGGATAAAGCATACTTTGATTTATGTAACTGCCGATTTGTGTTCCTAATTCTTCATTTTCTCTAGCAAAGCTGTCCAGTTCATTAATTGCACGTCTAATATTCGTAAACAAGCGACTATGTGCAAATGAAATTAACGGAATCCTATGTGCCATCGCATACGGATAAGCAGTAGACTTAAACCCATCAATAGAAGCAACAGCTACCTGATAAATATACCGTTTCATATCATAAAATTTAGGTCGTGTTGTGCGGTTACTTTTTCTATTCTTTAATATATCTTCTGTTATAATTTCAAAGTTATTTATGTCTTCGCGAAGTCCCAATGCGTTGCGTATCTGTGGCAAACCAATAGACTCATTATAGCATTTACATTCTACAATAAGTCGTGTTGGATAGTAAAACGGTGTTTGAATGGGAGGAGAAAGAAGGACATCGGTATTATGTGGTTGTCCCATTCCTTGAACCATTAGTCCCGGGGTACTCCTATATACCAATAATCCATCCGGACTTACAGGTTTAAAACCACACGCCAATAATAAACGATATACAAAGTATTCAAACAATTTTCCCTTTATTGATGCCATAACATTTCTCCGTTCTTTTCATCTTACTTCCTAAACACAAACAAATACTCATGTGCAATAAGCAAAAAATTATACTTTACACTATTAGTTTTCCAATAGCCGGTTGCTTTACAATTATGCTGTTCTTTTATGATAAGTTCTTTAAGCTTAAAGCCTGCATCTTCAAATATTCGCATCACCTCAAAGGACATAGGAATCATATGACCTTTTTGACGGGTATCCCCCATTAGCACAGCACAGAACTTGTCCTTTTTCAGAACCCGGTAGCTCTCTGCAGCTACCTTTTTCATTTCCTCAAGAAAATCCTTTACATTAAGCAAAGACAAATCTTCGGGTATATCTTCGCTATATTTGATTATGTCTGCATACGGTGGATGGGTGCATATTAAATCGATGCTTTCACTTGGAACAAAGTCAAGGTTTCTTGCATCGCCTTTTTTGATATATACTTTTCCATTTACATTCTCTATATCAAAATCTGTTTTTTCACGGCAACGCTCAAGGGCAATATCGTTCACGTCTACACCGATTATATCTCGATTCAAGAGCTTTGCTTCCACAAGAGTAGTGCCACCACCAGCAAATTGGTCAAGCACCAAATCTCCCTCATTTGAATAACGCAAAATGATGTTTCTTGGGATATAGGGAGACCAGTTCCCTCTCCATTTTGCATCGTGGGTTGCCCAGTCACCTCGTTTGGGAAACGACCAGTGTGTTGTCATTTCGAGTTCGAAATCATCAGGTTGCCATTTTTTTACTTTGTTTATCATTAACGCCTCTCAATACTTATATTAAATCTTTCAAGTAACGCATTCATTGAAAGCCATCTACCTTGTTTAGTTGGATAATTACAATCTTCTTGTCCCCATATCCATTTATAAACCTTCAAAATAGCTTCAACGGGTATACCAACAGTATCTCTTAAACGCAATCTGGTAATAACATCATCCGGCTCTGCCCCACAACAAACATCATATAAACCTTCTACTAATCGAATTGCTTCCCTTTGATTAAAGTTATATTTTTCTGCTATATCATCGCTAATTTCATCGTGACTGATTAACCACAAGCTTTGATTATTAGGATTGTATATAAATACCATAAAATCATCTCGTGATAATCTTCCAAAGCTTCGCTTTCCTCCAGGCTTATTAATTGTGATTTTTTCTCCTGTTGAAAGTTCTTCTACTTCATATAGTAAATATGGTATACGATAAAGTTCATCTCTAAACGCATCTTGTTCTTGATTCGCAATATTTAATGGTACCAAATTAACATCATATCTAAATATATTTGGCATTATTATAGCCCCCTCATTTCAAGTATGTCATAAACAAACTGCTTCTGGAAATAGAAAGCGTGATTCTTGTTCGAAACATACTTACCGTAAGTATTCGAATATATGGGATGATAAGGTTTGGAATCCTTACTTCTCACCTGTATATGAGTTCCGTTTGACGTATGTATAAAGCCATCAGGTTTAGTTTCAATATGTTCTTTCAACTGGTCGCATATGCTATAATAGTCTTCTCTCCAAATATCAAGAAGCGGCTTGAAACGACTATCGCTCAAATCCACATGTATTGCATCCAAAAAAAGCCAGTTCCGAGGGTCTCCAACCTTGCACACAGGTACATACAGCATATTATTGATTTTCTGATACAGATGTGTCTCTTCAAAAGGCTTTTTCTGAAGAAGTTCATCAATAACACTTGAAATTTGAGTTATAAAAACGGTCTCCAGTGGCTTTCCGGTTGCATCACACTTATTACTCTTCAATTCACCATCTTCAAAATCAAGAGTAAAGCTGTCAAGCTTTTTTCCGAGAGCAAGCTCCAGCATCTGACCGGTTTGACCCTTATTTTTGATTATAGTCTCAAAGTCTTTTTCGTCAAAAATAGAAAAAAAAGGAATGTTGCACAGTTTGATTATCTTTTCCTGAGCTTCTTTAAGTTTCATATTGTCCTCCCTTAATACGCTGCAGTTAGAGCTACAGCGTATTACTTTTTTAATAGTTAGATATCAGAAGTTCTGTTATTTTCCCTCTCGCTTCACTATTGCTATTTATCATTCTATTTGCCTTAATTCTGCGAATATTGAAGCTGCTATACAAATCATCAAAGAAATCATCATCAGGATTTGCATTCTTGGGGTCAGAATTGCTTACTACAACCTTAGCCCCTCTCTCACTCATATCCCTTGCAAACTCTGCAAGAGCTATCTGCATATTATCATCAAAGTCGTTTTCTGTGTATGCAGTAAAACTCGATGTCTGATTTAGCGGTCTATAGGGAGGGTCAAAATAGACAAATGTGTTTTCGTCTATAAAATCTGCTGTGTCTCTAAAATCCGCACAGGCAATACGGACATCTTGTAATTTGTCAGAAACGGCTCTCAAATTCTCTTCGTCACATATGAGAGGATTCTTATATGCACCCATAGGCACATTGAACTGTCCTTTGCGATTTACTCTGTAAAGACCGTTAAAGCAAGTCTTGTTAAGAAAAACCATAAGTGCCGCCTTTTCAACCTTTTCAAGCTCGCTACGTCTCACACTCAATGAATTATATCTGTCTCTTTTGGATGTGTAATACACCTTTCTGCTGGTATCATCAAGCGGAATAAACTCCTGCTGGTACATTGAAAGGAAATACACAACCTCATCAATATGGTCACGCACCATTTCGTAAGCGTTCATAAGCTCTGCATTGGTATCGCATATCAGCACATCCTCAAGTTCAAACTTGTTGAGAATATCAAACAGAACAGCACCGCCTCCCACAAAAGGCTCTGCATACTTTGTTATCTTGCCGTTTTCAAAGGGATAGTATTTTGACAGTTCATTCAACAGCTGTCCTTTACCGCCTGCCCATTTAAGAAACGGTCTTACACTTTTATCGGTTTCGATATATCTTGTACTTCTTGCATCAATAGGCTTTTCTGCAGTTGTTGGTATAATCCACATATTTCCAACCATTGTAGCATCAGAAATTCTTTTTTCAGAGCATAAAGTTGCAACTCTTCTTTGGGATATCCCCCATTTATCAGCTGCTTCTCTTGCGGACATAAAATCCATGGATATCACTCCTTCAATGTAATAATTATATTCTAAACCTGGAATAATTGCAATACCATTTTCTGCGTTTCTACATTTTGTAGTAAAAACAGTGACACGATTCAACAAAATAAACAAAGTCCCCAATATGTAGGGGACTGAAAGTAAAAATCAAACACAATAAAACCTTTCATGAAAGAACTTCACCGGGATTTTACCGGACACTGTAACAAAGCCTTTTTTCTCAAGTTCCGAATTCAGCTTCCTTATTTCTCGGTAAGCTGTAGAGCGAGATACATACAGCATCCGAGCCACCTCTGAAGCAGTATAAAAGTACTTGGGTTCAACACATACATTTTCGTCTTGCATTGTGTTCTGATAAGATAAATTAGTTTGCATAGCAAATCTCCTTTCAATTAATTTTGGTTAATAAATCGGATTCCCATGTAACCCGACCTTGGATTTTCATTGGTTCTGTGAATGCGTTTATGTGTGCACACGCCTCGGGCATTGGTTGCTATCCAGCGTTTGATGTAGTTATAGGGAACAAGTTCTAGCTGTCTTTCATTGCAATAATTCTGATACCTTTGATAAAGCTCCATAGAAAACACCTCATCATCAGGATCACCCGTAACATCAATATTTTCATACCAATAACTCTCGAAGGATTTCAGGTCAACACCCGAGTTTCTCCAATCTGCCTTCATCTCATCTGCTGCCTGACACTCAGAAAACCTGCAGTTATTATGGCGCTTCGCTGTTCTGAGTGGGTTTCAGATTTTAATGAGTTGAAGTCGCTTT